>NZ_JAUXNK010000065.1 GCF_030682845.1 Methanolobus sp.
GATGAAGAGTTTGAAGAGGAGACTTTTAAAGAACTCGATCTTACGGATGCATCGTTCAGGAACTCGAAGTTCATTGACTGCAATTTTGAGAACTGCAATTTATCAAGCGTGAATCTGGACAATACGAGACTGCAGGATGTCAGATTCAAAAACTGCAAAATAATGGGCCTCAACTTTTCAAAATGCAACGACTTCCTGCTCACAATAGGATTTGAGGATTCCCTCATATCATATTCCGTATTCTCAGATATGGACCTGGAAAATACGAACTTTGCCAATTGCCAGGTATATGATTGCGACTTCGTGAACACTAAGCTCAAAAATGCAAATTTTGAAGGTTCCGACCTTAAGAACAGCCTCTTCAGGAACACGAACCTGAGCTTCACATCCTTCAGGAATGCAAAGAACTACGACATCGACCCAAACAACAATTTCATGAAAAAGACGAAATTCTCGATTCCTGAAGTGATCTCGCTTTTGAGGGTGTTTGATATTGATATTGAGTGAGTGGATAGTAGGTTAGTCTATTAGGAATGCAAAAACTAATGATTTTAAGCATAAAAGCCTCTTTTAGGATTGGCTCTCATAGTCGCGGCTTTATGGCAGTCTCAATAACAAGGTCCACTTTTCTTTCAAAGAGTCTTCAAGATAGAATTTCAAATCCATATAATTACCAAAAGTCTTTTGACCTTCCCTGAACTCAACCAGAATGTCAATGTCACTATTCTTGCGTTCCTGACCCTTTGCAAAAGAGCCGAAGATGCCCATTTTTCTTACACTAAAAAGCTCTATCATAGCGTTCTCGTGCTTTCTCAAAATCCCAAGGGCATCCATAGTTACTACTTGCTGATAAAGTTTAAGTGATTAACTCTTTGAGTTGTAGAAGGGACTATTGTGAAATAGATTTTTTGAAAGCATTATTGCGTGTTAGTCACCACTAGATTTTAGTTTAAATTACGTAAGGATTTTAGATATTGCATATCATTTTCTTATAACGAAATTTAGTGAAACATTTAAAGTTACTTTTTTAGTAATGTATTTATTTACTCATGTGCACAAATCGGTATTATTTTATACTTAGCAAAATATTATATACATTATGAGTGCAGTTCCCATTGATTCAAAGTTTTTTAACCATGATGCTCAAGCAGGTGGTTTTTTTCCAGTAACTCATATTAATCCAGGTTTTGATATTGATTCCTATATTTCTGGACCTGGTCAAAATATGTTAGTTGAAGGTATAAGGGGAACAGGTAAGACTCATGTTTTAAAAATGATTGCATCTAAATGCATTAACTCTTATCCCGAAAAAAAGATACTGCCCGTATACTTATCTTTAGCTAAATTTACTGAATGGCAAGATAGTGATATTCGCCTTTTTCGTATTCAACTATATGCAAACATTGTCTCAGAAACAATATCTACTATTGAAAATAATAAGGGTAAAATCGGATCTCGAAAAGAGGGGTTTGAAAAAGCACTTGAAAATATAAAAAATATGTTTGGAGTAAAAAGTGATGATAATATAGACTCAATTCTAAGCAGAATTAAGGAAATCAACGAAGATTTGTTGAGTAAATTAACTTACAACCCTGAAAGAATACTTGAAAAGCAAGCTACCGAAAATACAAATAAAGCGTCTATAACAAGTACATCTTCTGTTTCTTCTCCTGTTGCAAAAAGCACGGTACAATTGTCCTTTGAACAATTTAAGTCTCTTCTCCAAGAACAATCAGTTCAATTTGTAGGAAAAAATTTAGCATATGAAAATGCTGCAGGATTCATTATTTCTTTTTTCAAAGAACTTAAATCCATACTTGGCTGCAAATATACTATTCTTTTACTAGATGAATGTTCAGAGGCTTCCCATGGTGCACAGGTTGAGATATTTAGGCTATTGAAACTAGTAAGGGGTACCTGCACTGAAGATATGCAAACAAACTATGTTTATTTTTTTGCTTCAGTTTATCCGTCTTATGCAACTAGCTATCCTCCAAGTTTTGAACCTGGGCAGGATGCCGGTGTTGAATACTTACAGTTAGATGAATTGTCAGATGAGTATGAAGCTTTTTTCTATGAGCTCACAAAGAAACGATTAGAACTAGTTTTTGACAAATCTGTAATTTCTCCGATTGAAGAGCTTTTCGAGAATGATAAGGCTTTTTACCTTGCAGCTTATGGAGCAAACGGAATCCCTAGGCGGTATTTTGAGATACTTAAGCAAAGCTATTCTACTTTGTGCCAAAGAGCAGATTCCGATTCTATTAATCAAAAGATATCTTTAAAAGATGTGGGTGATGCTATCCAAACAGTTGCTTCAAACCAAATACTGTCCCAAAACAAACTCACCAACGATAATTTTTCAGTGATTGAATATATTATAAAAAGAATATCTCAAAGGAATAAAAAAATAGAAACTGAAAATAAAGATAAAGAAAAACCAGTTCCTGCAAATGTGTATTTCACAATAAATAGGTCTCAATATGATATGATAACTCCTCTTTTGTTGCAAGGATGTTTGCATGATAAAGGTCGAACCCGATTAAAGAAATATTATAAAGAAGATGGTTCTCAGGGACCCCTAATAATGCTAGATTTGTCATTGGCTTATCAAGGGGGAGCAATTCTCAGACAAAAAGCTGTAGCTATTTTTAGGAACGACTTAAAAGTAAATGCAAAAGATGGTTATTCCTCTTGCCAAGATATACTTTTTCAGAAGCATATAAAGGATAATATGTATCTTCAACTAAGTTGAAGATACTATAAGATAAGTTTGATTTACATATTATTACTTTTTACTTCTGAAGTTATCCTCGCATCTTTTGTGATCCCATGGCGAAAATATTAAAACAACAAACAAGTCTTGACTCCACAGGTAATCAAAAAATCCTGTTAGCTGTAGTTTTACTAATAGCAGGACTGCTAGTTTTAAAACACAATGCATTAATAGGACTTGGACTGCTTATTAGCGGAATTTATATTGGAAAGAGCGGTCTTGCTTTTAAGACAGGTGCTATAGGTGAGGAAGACGTGACTTATCTTCTCGAGTACATGCCAAACGACTGGTATGTATTCAATGATATGGTAGTAGGTTCTTCACAGATCGATCATATTGTCGTAGGTTCTAAAGGTGTTTATACCATTGAAACAAAGAATTACCAAGGTACTATTTATGGAAATGCCGAAAAGATGCAGTGGAAACAGGTATTTCCGAACGGTTCAAGTTTTGAGTTCTACAATCCGGTCAAACAGGGAAATAAACACTCTCTTGAACTCAGTAAGTTCCTCGAGGAAAGTGGATTGAAGACATGGGTCACTACATTAGTTGTGTTTCCACATAAAGACGTTGAATTAAAGGTGTGGTCTCCAAAAACAAGAGTTCTATACTTAAAGGAGCTGGCGGCATATTTTATGGAGCAGAAAGATGTTCTGGATAAGGAAGCCTGTATTCTGATAGTTGAAAAGCTCAAAGAGATTATCCCGGAAAATGATTCTGCTTAATGAAAAGATATTATATGCCCAGTTGAGTCTCTATCCACCATTATGACCCCCTCCCCATCACCAAAATACGCCTCGCCTACTTCTCCGGCACAGGTAGCACTGCCCGCGCCGCCCATGCTCTTGAGCACGAAATCATTGGGCACGGCGTTCCTGCGATAACGTCCGATATCCGGGTATGTAGCACTTACTCTGGCAGAGGATTACTTTCTATGGAATTCTGTTCAGGACAGTTCACACAGGAAAACATATATTCTCAAAGAAATAATCTTAACATGTTCTTACATTGTTTGCAATTGGCAAGGTCAGGCAAGACTAAGGGCTTTTGATTTTTTTATCCATATTGATTGGTGGTTATATTGTGAGCAAAGAGACTGAAGAGTATCATGACGAAAATCTGGATCCGAAAGACTGGAAATCTATGCGCATCCTTGGTCATAGGATCCTTGATGACGCAATGGACTATCTAGAGACAATAAGAGATCGTCCGATATGGGAGCATGCACCGCAGCATGTAAAAGCCCACTTTGAAGGTCCGCCTCCTGCAGATCCTGAACCTGCACGTGATGTATATCAGGAGTACCTCCGGTACATACGCCCTCATCAACTGGGTAACAACCATCCGAGGTTCTGGGGCTGGATTGCCGGGTCCGGCACCGTGATGGGCATGTTTGCGGATATGCTCGCCTCCTCAATGGATGCTGTCAGTGGATCCTTCTCCTACCTTAGCAACAACTATGTTGAACTGCAGGTCATTGAATGGTGCAAAACACTTCTTGGTTATCCCCCAACTGCAAGTGGCCTTATAACCAGTGGCTGTTCAGCCTCCAACTTGATCGGCTTAGCTGTTGCAAGGAACATGATGGCAGGATTCGATTTACGTAGCAGGGGGATGCAAAATGCGCCGCAGCAGATGACTATCTACTGTTCGGAAGAAACCCACTCCTCTATCCAGAAGGCCGTTGAATTGCTTGGCTTTGGAAAAGACGCAATGCGCCTGATTCCTGTAGACGGATCCATGCGAATCGACCTGGCAGCACTGAGGGAGGCTATCACGGATGACCGTGAGAATGGCTGTCTGCCAGTGTGCATTATCGGATGTGCAGGGACGACTAACACAGCCGCCATAGACGATCTCAATGCCCTTGCGGACATATGCGCTGAGGAAAAATGCTGGTTCCATGTTGATGGTGCCTTTGGTGCCTGGGCGGCTATCGCTCCCAGATATAAGCATCTCGTAGCGGGAATGGAAAGGGCGGATTCTCTGGCGTTCGATCTGCATAAATGGATGTACCTTCAATATCCGATAGGCTGCATCCTGATTAGGAACGCCGAAGAGCACCGCAATGCGTTCTCCCTGACACCTACCTACCTTGCCCACGGCAAAGGAGAGCGTGGCTTAACAGGCGTCGACGTGAATTGGCTCTCAGGCTACGGTTTTGAGCTCTCCCGCGGCTTCCATGCACTCAAGGCCTGGATGACAATAAAAGAGCAAGGCACTGCCAAGTATGGGCGAATCATACAACAGAATATCGACCAGGCACACTATCTTGCCCGTTTGGTCGAAGCTGCCCCGGAACTTGAGCTGGCGATGCCTGTATCGTTGAATATTGTCAACTTCCGGTACATACGGTCCGGGCTGGATGACCCGGGCCTGGACCATCTGAACAAGCAGATAGAAATCGAGCTTCAGGAGTTGGGAATAGCTGTCACCTCAACAGTCATCATCAGAGACAGGAATTACCTGCATGTGGGAATTACAAATCATCGCAGTCTGTATAGTGACTTTGATACTCTTGTAAGGGAAGTGATCAGGCTTGGAAAGGAACTCGTTTGATCATTTCCTGAAACACATGTTTATTGGAGAACAGGAGCAGAATGTAAAATCGTTCTGTCGTCTTTGTTTAAAATGGCCAAAACGGTGCCATATATGGACCGCTTATTCAAGTGCAGTTGGCAAAAGGTAACATGAGAGATGTAATTGTCTGAAAAAGATCTTCGACCCGAACGTGAGCAACTTGCAACACGACTTGGCTTTCTGCTGGTGTCAGCAGGATGTGCCATAGGACTTGGTAACGTCTGAAGTTTTCCTTTTATTGCAGGAATGTATGGTGGCGGAGCTTTTGTTATCGTTTACCTCGTATTTTTACTACTTCTTGGCATTCCGCTCCTTGTAATGGAATATGCTATTGGCAGGGCCGGAAGGTTAAACATAGCAGGTGCCATGAGGAACCTTGAGAAGCCCGGAAGCAGATGGCATATCTTCGGATATCTGGCTATACTTGGAAGTGTAGTAGGATTGATGTTCTATACCACGGTTGCCGGATGGAGTGTCGCCTACATGTACTACACACTTACCGGGAAGTTCACAGGACTCGGACCGGAAGGGATTGGTGCAGCTTTTGGCGCCTTTCTGGGAAACAGTTCAGAGATCGTATTCTGGATGGCATTGGTCGTCGTACTGGGATTTGGGGTATGCTCCAGGGGGCTTCATAAGGGCGTTGAGAGGATAAGCAAGTCATTGATGGTCGTTCTCTTCTTTATACTGATCGCACTTGTTGTGCGCTCCGTTACACTGCCTGGTTCAATGGAAGGGATCATTTTCTACCTGCGACCGGACTTTTCCCTGCTTGACTGGGAAGCTGTCAATGCTGCCATGGGGCAGGCATTCTTCACTCTCAGTATAGGTATTGGCAGCATGGCTATTTTCGGAAGCTATATCGGAAGGGAGAAAAGCCTCGCAGGAGAATCGATCAATGTAGTTGCGATTGACACATCAGTAGCGCTTCTGGCGGGTCTTGTGATAATACCTGCTGCCTTTGCCTTTGGTATTGATGCCGGATCAGGTCCAGGTCTTATTTTTGTGACATTGCCGAACATATTCAATCAAATGGCGGGAGGCCAGCTGTGGGGTGCATTGTTCTTTCTATTCCTCTCTTTCGCCGCAATGACTACAGTGATAGCTATCTTTGAGAATATCATGGCATTCACAATTGATGAATGGGGATGGGACCGAAAGAAGGCTGCACTCATCAACGGCATAGGAATATTCCTGCTATCCCTGCCATGTGCCCTCAGTTTTGGAACATTGAGCTGGATAGAGCCATTGGGACCCGGAACAGGTATCCTTGATCTGGAGGATTTTATCTTCACCAACACCCTGCTGCCAATAGGCGCTCTGTCCTTGGTACTGTTCTGTGCGTATAAGTTTGGCTGGGGATGGGATAAATTCACAGAAGAGGCAAATGCCGGGGAAGGAATACGTTTTCCACGGTGGATACGTCCCTATCTTGCCTATGTACTGCCTTTGATAATACTTTTGTTGATGGTTGAAGGCTGGATGGCAACTTTCTGAATCAATGGAACAAAGCACCATCAGGGCAGTATATCCCTGCCATCTTCTAATCCACAGGATGACCGGCCTGAAAATACCCTTATCAGAGTCGGGTCTCATGCTCCAGCCTTGGGAGCCTGCAAGATTATGGATATTTTATTCAGTTTGATTCTTTGCCTGCTAACTCATTGAGATATCAAATGAATCCCATTGCTCTTGCAAGGAGGAATAATGCAACGAAGGCAATTACAATTATCAGAACATCCCTGAACATTCTCTTTTGAACTGAGCATTCATCTTTCCTTTTAACCATGTTTTCACCTTTTTAGATAGGATTCTATCCTATATCTTTTATGCTTTTCTTCATTGCTGGAAAGTTTAATAATCAGTCCACCTATCTTCCATTATAATCTTCGGGGATGCACTCATGACCAAGATCGCCTATCTCTACGTATTCGACACCATGGCCGACTGGGAGCCTGGTTTTCTGATAGCTGAACTGCATTCCGGTCGCTACTTCAGGAAAGATGCTGAAAAGTATATCGTCAGGACAGTGGGCCTCACGAAAGAGCCTGTTGTCACCATGGGTGGTGTGCGTATACTGCCGGATGTCCGCTTAGAGGAGTGCAACGCTGCAGATGCGGGAGTGCTGATTCTCTCGGGCGGTGATACATGGCTTGAGGATATCCACGCGCCCGTGATGGAAAAGGTAAAGGAGTTCCTGGACGCAGGGGTTTTTGTGGCGGCTATTTGCGGCGCAACTGTGGGACTGGCAAAGGCGGGACTGCTGGACAACAGGCCTCACACCAGCATCGACCTTGGATATCTGAGGGCAGTCATTCCAGCTTATGCAGGGAAGGCATTCTATAGACCGGAAACTGCGGTCACAGACGGTAAGCTCATAACCGCTTCGGGTGTTGCTCCCATTGATTTTGCCCGTGAGGTGTTCAGAGAGCTTAAAGTATTCTCAGATGAGACACTTGAAGCCTGGTATCAGTTGTATGTAACGCATGAAGCGCAGTACTTCTATGCGCTGATGGAATCACTGGGTAATTGATCACTCATGCACACGTTTCTTGACGCTTCTTCGGCTCCTGTTTTATACCATTATTGCTTTAAATCACTTGTGACAATATGTTTAGAAGCTCTGTCATTTGATTCAATGTAAGGGCTTATAATCCCGTTGTGAGAATGCGGGTTTCAGGCCGGCAGTCAGCCTTATGTATCTGCTTGTTTTTTTGGTATTGTTAAGTAAATAGAGGTA
>NZ_JAUXNK010000076.1 GCF_030682845.1 Methanolobus sp.
GGCATCAAACCAGGAACCCAGCTTGTGCTCATGAAAAAAGTTAAGACCTCTGATACTATACCTTCAAACAATTCACCTCACCTGAATATCTCCTTCGTGACCGGCTATTCATCCTATGAGAATGAACTTGTTTCCGTTGCAGAAAGGATTAACGCCAATACGAACCTTAACATAACTTTCAGTTATTATATTACCACCAAACTGCCTGACGATATAGACCTCAGCCAAGAGGACATCATCTATATTGTGATGGTTACCCAGAGCGCATCAATACTTCAGGACACGATACAGGATGCAATAGATAACGGCGCTGTTGTCATAGGTTCAAACACTTACCTGCCTGAAAGTGATTATGACGTACCGGAAGAGTTTGCTGACCTGACCGATTTTAAGAAATACCTCTCTAATTATTGGTCCGGAGGAGCTTCTGATGATACTAATTTCGATAATCTGATGTTCTATCTTGCAAAGACATTCTATGGGCGCTCAGATCTTACGGTTGTAGAGTATTCCGGCCTTGATAGAGCAATATACCATCCTGCAATGACAACGACTCCCGTAGAATTCTTTGCGGGAGATGCCGAAGAGTATTTCGAATGGTATGCAAACCGAACCTATGGCCATGCCTTTAGTGAGAACGCACCGACAGTCGGGATCACTTTCTATAAGTCATACTACCCTGACGACATGGACCCCATAGATAAATTAATAGATGGATTTGAGGCAAAGGGCGTCAATGTAATTGCATGCTATGGAAATGCTGACAATTACCTAGATGGGTACTTTAACTACAGCAGCCAGACAAAAGTTGATGCTGTCGTTTCCTTCCACTACCGTGGGAATTACTTTGACATCGAAAGCATGGGAGTTCCTGTGATGAACGCCGTGCTCAACGGCTATATGAACACAAGCCAGTGGATAGAAACCAGCACCCCACTACCTGTCACTAATATGCTGAGGATATACGGACCCGAGACCGAAGGGCTGATAGATCCTATCATGATTGGGGCAAAGGAAACTATCCAGATGGGTAACAGCACAGTTGATAAGTACATAGCCCATGAAGGCCAGGTCCAGTGGCTAGTTGACCGCACCATCGCACAGGCAAATCTTGGACTCAAAAATGAATCAGACAAGAAAGTTGCTGTGATCTACTACAACCACGGTGGCGGCAAGGATAACATCGGAGCGTCATACCTTGAGGTCACTCCTAGTATTGTCAATCTCCTTGAAGCAATGGAAGATGCCGGTTATGACCTTGATGGCAGTCTCATACCCAACAAGACAGAACTTGTGAACCTCATGGTTTATCAGGGAAGGAATGTCGGTACCTGGGCACCGGGGGAACTTGAAGCGCTTGTTAAGACAGGAGAGGTAGTACTGCTCCCGGAAAGCACTTACACATCGTGGTTCAACGAGCTTCCTGAACAAAGAAGAAACGAGGTCATTGACATGTGGGGAGAAGCACCTGGCAAGATCATGGTCCATACCGAGGACAATGGCGACAGGTTCATAGTCATCCCTCAGATCAGCCTTAGCGACAATGTTATACTTGCTCCTCAGCCATCACGTGGCTGGTTTGAAAACTACGAAACACTATACCACGACACCGAACTGCCACCTAACCACCAGTACATCGCGTTCTATCTGTGGATGCAGCACGAATTCGATGCCGATGTAATGGTGAACATGGGAAGGCACGGGACCGTTGAGTGGTTGCCTGGCAAGGATTTCTGTCTTCTAAGTGACGAATGGCCTGCCCTCATGGTTGGCGATATACCGGTCATATATCCTTATGTCATGGATGGCATGGGCGAAGGCATGCAGGCAAAGCGCCGGGGCAATGCTGTAATTATCGACCACCTGATACCACCTGTGATATCTGCCGGTCTTTACGGCAATTACAGTACCCTCAGCAGTGAGATAACATCCTACCAGACCTCTCTTGCAGAGGATGAGAACCTGAAACAGGCTCATCTGCAGGACATAATTGACCTGGCCGTTGAGCTTGGGCTTGATGAACATGTCAACATGAGCCTGGCTGACAGCAACGAGACAGTTGATGAATTCCTTGATGAGCTCACGGATGTACTCTATGAACTAAGGAGCCTGTCAATGCCATACGGACTGCACATACTGGGAGAAGCGCCACAAGACCAGGCAATTGTGGGAATGGTCAATTCCATGCTTGGCAACGAGTTTGCAGAACAGGTTGCAGCATATAACAATTCGGATTCCGCACATTACGACCTGCTGTCAAAGGTACTTCTGGAAGGAGATGACATAACGGATGCACAAGTACAGATACTTGGTACCACTTCCACAGATATCGAAATATATCTGAATACTGCCATCGATCATGCACAACTGCTCTCAGAGGCCGGAGATGAGATCGAGCAGGTCCTGAAAGCCATGAACGGAGAATACATACGGCCAAACCTTGGCGGTGACCCGGTAATGCGTCCGGACACTCTTCCCTCTGGAAGCAATTTCTATGCTTTCGATGAGCAGCTCATCCCTACAAAGCAGGCATGGGAGCAGGGGAAGGCCCTTGTTGACCAATGGCTTGCAGAGTACGTGGCAACTAATGGAGAATATCCCACAAAGGTCGGATACATACTCTGGGCAGGTGAGTCCACACGCCATGAAGGCATAATGGAATCACAGCTCCTCTACATGATGGGAATAGAACCTGTATGGAACCCTGCTAACGGCAAGGTGGAGGACGTTAAGTTCATTGAATCCTCTGAGTTGGGAAGACCGCGTATCGATGTTATCGTGCAGATATCCGGCCTGTACAGGGACACGTTCCCGATGAAAGTGCATCTGATAGACAAGGCTGTAAGGCTTGCCTATGAGCAGGAAGAGGCAGACGTATATGAAAACTACGTGGCCCGGAACACGAATGCATTGCAGGCGGTTCTGAACCAGACCATACAGGATGATAACCTGTCTCTGGACGTTTCACTGTTCAGGGTATTCGGTCCGGCCGACGGGAACTATGGAACAGGCATGGCAAATGCTGCATCTGCCAGTGACACGTGGGAAAATAATACAGAACTTGCAGAGTTCTACATCAGAAGGATGAGCTACGTCTACGGCCAGAACATCTGGGGGCAGACTATCGCCGAATATGTCAAGCAACAGACCGGCAGAGTAGTGGATATCGATAACACGGTTGTCTTTGAGAATAACCTGAACGATACACATGCCATATTCCACAGCAGAAGTTCCAACACTTACGGTTCGCTTGACATTGATGATTTCTACCAGTACATGGGAGGACTGTACAATGCCATCAAATACGCCTCCGGCACCGCACCTGAGACTTATGTGGTGAACCTGCAGGATCTCAGTGACCTTCAGATACAGACGTTGCAGACCTATCTTGCTAACGAACTATATTCAAGGTATTTCAACCCCTTGTGGATAAGCGGCATGCAGCAGCATGGTTTTGAAGGCGCCAGGGAGATGGAGAGTTTCATTGAGCATCTCTGGGGTTGGGAAGCCCTTAACCCGGACCTTATCAGCGATAATGTCTGGAACAAAGTGTATGAGAACTATTTCGCCAATGCTGAGCTTAGCGGCTGGCTGAAGGAGAACAACCCCTACGCCTACCAGGCAATGGTTGCCAGGATGACCGAAACCGTCAGGAAAGGAAACTGGGACGCTTCAGATGAAGCTTTAAAAAGCCTTGTGGCCGAGCAAGTTAGGGCAGTCATTGATAGTGGCGCCACATGCTGCCACCATACATGTGGTAATATACTCAACCAGGCATTTGTAGACGGAATTGCACAGGGACTTGTTAAAACCGGACAGCTTAGCCAAAGTGAACTTGACATGTATAAGAAGATCATGGAGACAGCTACGACTGGAACGACACCTACGACTCCAACGGAGAAAACATCCAGCTCATCTTCCAGCTCAAGCATCACCGGAAAAGAGCTCAGCATAGTAGAAACTGGCTCAGGCAACCAGACTTCTATGAATGAAGCAGGAGCAGGCACTGATCTTGATAAGGATGTATCGATGAAGTCTCCTGTACAGGACAACTATGTAGAAGGCTATGAGATGACGAGAGAAAGTGTCACAACGCCGGAGAACAGCGGTCCTTCAATATCCGGGTCTGACATAATCGCCTCTGTGTTCGTAATGGCAGGTGTCGGAGCAATTTACCTGGGATTTGTGAGGAGGAGGAAACTCTAAGTAAGCACGATTGACTTTGTAGGCACTTTTTCTTTTTTGTGCCTTTTCATATACTGGATCTGATTAAGAATATGCTCAAAACAGAAGTAAGACACTCCCTCAAGCCGCCAAGCAAAACAGGGAGTGTCCTGAGCACGCTATCGGAGGATAACATGCAACTAAAAATAAAACCCATATTGGTATTAAGTATATTGTTGTTGGTTTCACTAACAGGTGTTGCCGCAGCAGATGAACAGAAGATAAAGATATTGTATGTAGCATACAGCCCAAACAATGCTCTGGAAATGGCCAGCCAGACGTGTGTGTATAGTGATCTAATAGAATATGCATACATACCTGGCTACAACACAACAACATGGGGTGCCAGCGATGAACTGCTTGCTGCAGCTCAGAGCGGTTTGCTACTGGACCAAGACATCATATTCTGTGATATGCTCTCATCTAATGTGTACACCGAGACCAATGATAGCTTCCACCAGGCTCATGAAAATGGCATCTCTGTGCTGAGTATACGCTCAAGCGGCACGCCTTCGTATTTCAACTACGTCTCCGATGGTAAGCAGGACGATGCGATATGCAATTATTACAACAACATGGGCATCTCGGGCAAGGGGCTTGAGAATGCGGAGAACCTGCTGATATACCTGGCAAAGGAGTATGGCAACCATTCTGAGATAACAAGCACATGGGGCACTACGGCCAGTAATTCTGATGAATTCCTGTTCATCCTTGGTACGGATTTCAATAAAAATGCACTCATTACCGCTGCCTCTGCAGCTGATATATCCTTACAGCTCAATGCAACGATCCTCTCTACAGATGAAGTTCACGATGACTTCAATTTTTCAAAATACGGAGTAATCTTCATTGAGTCACAGGACGAGATTCTTGTCAATGACACATGGGAAAACAGTATTAATGCCGCAAGAAGTGCCGGTGCAAAAGTAATCGGCTACAACCTCTCAGAAAAAATCACCCTGACCAATATAGACCTGTATTCAGATGAATACACAGACATTGAAAGGTTCTGGATACAGGGCGGGGAGGCTAACATGGCGAACATGCTCAGGGTCATGGGGCAGAAATTCGCAGGCTTGTGGACTAACAAGGCCTATACACCGGAGATAGTACATCCAAAGGTGAATGTGACCTATATCATCAACTCCGATTCAAGCCTATATTATATGAATCTCGTAATCTCTCAGAGGGATGTCATCACCGATCGTTTCAACGTAAAGGTTATGAGCGGGCAGGAGGCAATAAACAGTTCTGTGGACCTTTCAGATGAGGATGTTGTGATACTTTACATGGTGGGGGCCAATGAATTCCCCCTGCTGAAGGATGATCTTATCGCTGCAAAGGACAATGGGGGCCAGATAGGTATGTTCGGCATGCTGCCGGATTCCTACGGCATCACTACTTTCGATATGCTGAACCCGCCTCACAGCGCAATGACGACATACCTGTATAACAGTGGATATGAGAACATGGAAAACTGGATCCGCTGTGTCGGTGCGACCCTTGAGGATGTCTACATACAATATGCACCTGCTGCTCCTCCTTCCATCCCCGACGACGGTATCTACCACCCGGAAGCTTTTCCAAGGATCTTTGACAACAGCGCTGAATACCTTGAATGGTATGCCGACCATGGATACAACCCATCTGCACCTACTATAGGCATAATAGGTGGCAGGCTGGGTAAGACAACCCGAGATTACAATACAGAGGATACACTGATAAGGAACATCGAGTCCAAGGGTTACAATGTCATCTACACTACCTACAAAGTGTGTGAGGCAGATGTTGACTACATCACCATGGATGGAGAGGTGCTTGTTGATTCCCTGATAAGCCTGAAGGGATTCTACCTTAACTACAATGACCATGAAAAGGGTGTAGAGTACCTTAAGGACTACAACGTCCCGGTAATAAAAGGAATAATGGATTACTACTACACGCCTGACCAATACATTGCCGGATTACATGGACTGAGCCCGACATCTATTCCCTACCAGGTCACACAACCGGAGATAGACGGACTGACCGACTACATATGGATTGCCGGAAGGGTGAAAGATCCGGTCACAGGACAGTATTACTACGAGCCTATTGATGAACAGGTGGACTGGATCTGCGACCGTGCCATTGCATGGGCTGAACTTGGAAAGAAAGAGAATGCTGACAAAAAGATCAGTGTAATCTACTACAACCACGAGGGAGGAAAGAACAATATCGGCGCAAGCTATCTGGATATTGGTTCCAGTTTCACTATACTGCTCGACCAGATGCGGGCCGTAGGCTATGATATAGGCAACGGCGACATTCCAACCGGAGGAGAATTCATCGAACTGTTCATAACCAGCAGGAATGTGGGTACATGGGCACCGGGAGAACTGGAGAAGGTAGTGGACTCCGGCATGGTCACCATGATGCCAGTGGACGAATACCTTACATGGTACAACACTTTGCCGGCATCCGTCAGGGACCATGTGGAATCCAGATGGGGAGAGGCACCAGGCAATGTCATGGTTTATGAGAATGCCAGCGGGAAGTATTTTGTTATACCGACCATACAGATGGGCAATGTCAATTTCATACCGCAGCCCACCAGAGCCGGCCTCTCGGATGAATCCATAATATACCACGACAAGGAACTGCCCCCTACCCATCAGTACCTTGCAACGTACTTCTGGATAAACAACGTATATGATGCGGATGCCATGATCCACTTCGGTACGCACGGCACACAGGAATGGCTCCCCGGAAAAGAGGTAGGGCTCTGGAGATACGACTATCCGTCCATCATGGTTGCTGAAACACCTGTGATATATCCATACATCATGGACAACGTAGGAGAAGGCACCCAGGCCAAACGCCGTGGAAATGCTGTCATTATAGACCACCTGACTCCTGCAATTACGGAGGCCGGCCTTTACGGGGAACTTGCAGAGATCCATGAAAAGATCCATAATTATAAAGATGCAAAGTCAAAAAGTGAAACTGCAATGATGGCGCTTTATCGCAACCGCACGATAGAGCTGTACGATTCTATCAGCCTTGAGGATGACCTTGAGGTCACATCCGCTGAACTGCAGGCCATGACCGACGACGAGTTTGAGTACTTCCTTGATGCAGTGCTTCACGACTACCTGCATGAACTCCAGTCTACGCTCATGCCGCTTGGACTTCATATATTCGGAGTTGCACCGCAAGATAACAAACTTGTCAACATGGTAAAATCCATGCTTGGTAATACCCTTACAGAGAATATCTTCAACGTACTCCCGAAAACAGAAGGTGGTGAAGAGAATTGGGATGATGAAGAGGATTGGGAAAATCAGGCCGATGCTTATGCACTGGATATTCTGAATTCAACAATACTGAACGGAACAAATGTTTCTGATGCACAGTATGACATCCTCGGCCAGGAATATGAGAACATTACTGCAAACCTGAACACGGCGCTTGTTTATGCAGATAACCTTGGCAGGACAACACAGGAAATAGGCCAGACCCTCCGTGCCCTCAATGCAGAATATATAGAGCCAGGTCCGGGAAACGACCCCATACGCAACCCTGAAGCACTACCAACAGGCCGGAACTTCTACAGCTTTGACCAGAGAGCATTCCCGGATCCAGAAACAGAAGCCATGGGAGTAATCCTTGCCGAACAGATGCTGAAGGCATACCAATCCGAACACAACGGAACATACCCTAACAAAGTAAGCTACATACTGTGGTCTGTGGAAACTATGCGTCACAGGGGACTGATGGAAGCACAGATATACGCAATGCTTGGTGTCAAGCCGACCAGAAGTTCCGGCAGGATCACCGGCTTTACTGTGGTCCCGCAGGAGGAGATGACACATCCGAGGATAGATGTGCTGCTCATACCATCCGGACTCTATCGTGATACCTTCCCATATCAGCTGGAGTTGATGGATACTGCCATCAGGCAGGTTGCTGAGCTCAATGAATCCAATGAGACGAACTACGTAAGATGGAACTCACTAAAAATAGAACAGGCATTGCTGGAAAGCGGCTATAACGAAAGCACTGCGCACTACGTTTCACAATCCAGGATATTTAGCGAGGCTCCCGGAACTTACGGAACAGGCATGTCTGAAGCTGCCGCAGCAAGTAACACCTGGGAAGACGATTCAGTTCTTGCGGAACTCTTCATATCCAGAATGTCCAACATATACGGCAAGGATGCATGGGGCGTCAGTTATGAGACTGTGTTCAGGATGAATCTGATGGATGTGGATGCAGCAATCCACAGCGATAGCTCTAACCTGTACGGCCTTATTGACAACGACGACTACTACTCTTATCTGGGAGGACTTGCACTTGCTGTGAGGTCACTTACAGGAGAGAATCCGAGCATGTACGTTGCTGATCTTAAGAGTACAGCTAATCCACAGGTTGTCACGCTTTCTGAAGCCTTCAGGAATGAGCTGCGTGCAAGGTATCTCAACCCGAGCTGGATATCCGGAATGATGGAATACGATTATGCCGGTGCCAGGGAGATGATGAAATTCGTAGAGTACATGTGGGGCTGGGACGCGATGACACCGGACCTTGTTAAAGACTCGGACTGGAACCAGATATATGATGTCTATGTGACAGACAAGTACGACCTGGGCCTTGACGAATACTTCAAGGACAATCCTTACCAGTACCAATCCATGACTGGAAGGATGCTTGAGACAACAAGAAAACTGGATTCTGAAGGAAATCCATACTGGTATGCTTCAGATGAAGTTATACAGAGCCTTGTCAAAGAGTATGTCGAATCTGTTGTCGCCAGCGGTGTCACTTGCTGCCACCACACCTGTGGCAATCCGTTGCTGGATAATTATGTACGCAGTGTGATGACAACTACGGGTGTTGTTGACGTGTCAACTGCAAAGGAGTATGAGAGGCTCATGCAGGAAGCGACAAAGAGGGAAAGTACCCCTGTCACAGAAGAAAGCACCACTCGTAAGAGCAGCAGTTCTACAGGCACCGACCTGAAGGTAGTCGAGTCAGGTTCCGGTTCAACGAACCAGACAATGATGAGTGAATCAGGCGCGGGAATGGACACCAACACACCCGTACAGGACTCTGCAATGTCAACACCCGACAACTACATTGAAGGCTACGAAATGACGAAGGAAAGCGTCACACAGCCGGATAGCAGCGGGCCTTCTTTCTCGGGCTCTGACATAATAGCTTCAGTGCTTGTGCTTGCTGCCGTCGGAGCCATCTACATGGGATTCTGGAAGAGGAGGAAAATGTAAAATACACAAAGGAACATGTCAGCAGAGCCTGGCATGTTCTTATTTTCGATATATTTCAGACTTACTTCAGATTTATCATTTGATGCATATCCTTTAGCTTGGCTGTGTTATTTGTCCTTTTTACTTGCGCATAGTGTTGGTTATTCTTATTAGGGCTAATCTGAAACAATTATATGAATTAAATATTAGTACTATTATAACTGATTTAAGATACATATCTAATTTTATATATGTTTAAATTCAGATATGTAAAGAGTTACGGATAAGCCCTGTAATGTCGACTAAAAACCGGAAGTCTGGCAATGCACAAAAATGTACTATTCCTGTGGAGCCTAATAGTGCTCCTCCTCATCATTCCAATGGCCTGGGGCGATGAAAGTGGCACATATGAAAACGATAATGCAAACATGATCCTTCTCAAAGCAGGCCCGATACATACAGATATTGTTTCCACTGCCAATGATCAGGAAATTGATGAGAATCCTGATGCATCCATTGCTTCTTACTCTGTTGACATGACAGAGACTGACGATAACCCTGGAAGTTACTACATTGTGCAGTTTAATGGCCCGGTGCTTGAAGAATGGAAGGGCGAACTTGCCGGGACCGGAGCTGTCCTGTTCGATTATATCCCAAATAATGCTTTTGTCGTGAGGATGGATCCTGCACAGAAAGAACAGGTGGATTCCCTTGATTTTGTGAAATGGACAGGGGAATACAGGGCATCGTACAAACACCAGATCAATACAGGAAAGGTCGCAACCTTGTCAATGTCCCCATCATCCTATGATGCTGCAGACCTTATTGTACTTATTTTTGACGAGAACGAAAGCCGGAATATACTGGAAAGGATTATTTCCATGGATGCGGACATCGTGGAAAGTTCCCCTCGCATCCTCAGGGTCAGGATCGCCAGGGACATGATCAATGATCTTGCAGCCATCGAAGGCATCTGCTGGATCGAAGAATATGCAGTACCGGTCGTTTTCAATGACGTTGCCGCCGGGATAATCAACTTGAACCCTGTCCACGAGAATTACAGACTGAACGGTACTGGGCAAATAGTTGCTGTGTGCGATACGGGGCTGGATACCGGGAATAAGAACACAGTGCATGAAGATGTCCGGGGGCGAATACTAGAGATTATTGACTACTCCAAGGATGGTGCTCTGGATTATGCCGGTCATGGGACACATGTTTCAGGATCCCTTATTGGTAATGGCTACCTGTCATCAGGAGACTATAAAGGGACAGCTCCGGGAGCCAAACTTGTATTTCAGGCAGCTCAAAAAGATACTGATTCTACTGCCTCAATGTCTGCCATTCCAGAAAATCTATCTAGAATGTTCCAAGATGCTTATGATGTAGAGGCTAGGATTCATAGCAACAGTTGGGGAGATATCACTAAGATTGGGGAATATACCGCATATGCACAACAAGTAGACCAGTTCATGTGGGAACATCCGGACATGCTCATCCTCTTTGCTGCAGGCAATAAAGGAGTTGATATCAACAAAGATGGAGTCATCGACAAAAAATCAATAATCAGCCCGGCAACTGCAAAGAATTGTATAACAGTGGGGGCTTCTGAGAATGAAAGATTCGATATAGTCGCAAAATGGGGGACAAACTTTGGTAATCCTATCAATACTGACTACAGAGTTAACAATTCAGAGGGAATTGCAGCAACTAGTAGTCGTGGGCCTACCAAGGATAATCGAACCAAACCAGATTTAGTTGCTCCTGGAACATTCATAGCTTCTGCAAGATCCAGCTTAGCCACCTACTCAAGCTATGAGATAATCGATAACAACTATGTATATATGACCGGTACCAGCATGGCCACCCCTCTGGTCGCGGGAGCAGCAGCGCTGACCAGACAATATTATACCGACATTGAGAAACTGACAAGCCCGAGTGCTGCACTGATTAAAGCCACCCTGATCAACGGCGCCCACGATATGACTCCCGGACAATACGGCACGGGAAACACACAGGAGATCACAGGCCGGCCTGATAATTCACAGGGCTGGGGACGTGTTGACGTTGAGAATTCACTTTTCCCTGAGTATCCCAAGGTAACCGCATACCATGACCGGAGTGAAGGCCTGGTTACTTCACAAGCATGGAGCGCAGACTACGGTTACATCAAAGAAGGGGAAAAGCTCAGAGCAACACTTGTGTGGACCGACTATCCGGGTTCCCCCGCTTCCGGGAAGGCACTTGTTAACGACCTTGACCTCACGGTGACTGGCTCGGGAAACACATACTACGGAAACGGGGCACCTGAATCAATCAATAACATAGAAGCGGTGGATCTAGAAAGTACTTCATCCGGCAGTTATCAATTTACAGTGACCGGGATGAATGTACCACAAGGACCACAGCCTTTTGCGCTGGCCCTCTCCTTTACCTGTGATAATAGCGTATTCCCGGCGCATGACTCCAGTACATCAGAAAGTATGACCCTTGTAACAACCAATGTTGTGCATCCGGGAGGAGTGAACCTAAGCTCCATAAACATGGAGATTAATGGTGTACCTGTATCTTACACGAATTCGGCCATAAATGGCGGATACAAGATACAGCACGATACTTCCGTCCCATACCAAAGCGGGGAATATAATGTGTCTGTGACGGCCCTGACAGCAAAAGGAAAGCCGTTCTCATATGGATGGAAATTCAATGTGGCAGTAGTTCCAAGCTCGGCTAAGTCTATTACAAGTTTCAGATTCAACGGGCTTGATCCGGATGTAGTGGGAGTGATTAACGAAGCATCGAAGACCATTACCCTGACAGTTCCCTATGGTACGGATGTCACTGCACTCGTACCCACGATAGTACACACCGGAGCAAGTATATCACCAAACACAGGAGTCGCCAGAAACTTTACAAACCCGGTAACATACACCGTGACTGCAGCAGACGGAACAACGCAAAGTTACACGGTTACTGTGACAGTAGCTCCAAGCCCGGCCAAGTCTATTACAAGTTTCAGATTCAACGGACTTGACCCGGATGTTATTGGCACCATCAATGAAGCATCAAGAACCATTACTTTAACAGTTCCTTATGGTACGGATGTGACTGCTCTAGTACCGACGATAGTTCACACCGGCGCAAGTATATCACCAGACAGCGGAATTGCTAGGAGCTTCTCAAGCCCGGTAACATACACTGTAACAGCAGCAGACAGGACAACGCAAAGTTATACAGTTACTGTGACAGTAGCTCCAAGCCCAGCTAAATCTATTACAAGTTTCAGATTCAACAGTTTCGATCCGGATGTAGTGGGAGTGATTAACGAAGCATCAAGAACCATTACATTGACAGTTCCCTATGGTACGGATGTCACTGCACTTGTACCCACGATAGTACACACCGGAGCAAGCGTCTCCCCCAACACAGGAGTCGCCAGAAACTTTACAAACCCGGTAACATACACCGTGACTGCAGCAGACGGGACAACGCAAAGTTACACGGTTACTGTGACAGTAGCTCCCGATGGACATTATTCTATTGAAATAGGACCTGTCATTGGTGGTAACGCAAATGTGAATGCTGACAAGGTATCCGCAGCAGAAAATGAAAATGTGAGTATTAATATCTCTAACATTGAGGACGGCAAAATGTTTTCCTCAATCAGTGTGGCAGGAAATAGCGGAACTGTGCAGATAAACACAATCAGTTCGGGGGCCAGCTACTCGTTTTTAATGCCGGCTGAGAATGTAACTGTGGAAGTTACACTGACTGAACAGTCCGCAACAACTCCCACAACCAGCAGTGGTGGCGGAGGCGGTGGGGGAGGTGGTTCCACCGGAGAAAAGACAGAGAATATATTATTGAAAGACGTAAGTTCAGTCTTTGTTGGCAAGGATGCCGTCAGGTTTGACTTCAAAAACCCTGACAGCGACATACAGTATATAGAGTATACCTCCCTGAAGAACTCGGGAACCATAACTGCAACCATAGAAATGTTAAAGGATCGCTCCATCTTTGCCATTTCGTCGCCTGAGGGAACCGTGTACAGGCACGTAAATATCTGGGTGGGGAAAACCGGATATGCCACCGAGGCAAACATTATTGATCCAGCAATTGTATTCAGAGTTGATAATAGTTGGATAAGCAGCAATAACATAGATCCGGCCTCTATTAATCTTAACAGGTACAGTGACGGTGCGTGGAGCAAACTGCCCACCGAACAGACAGGTTCGGACGCAGATTTCCTATACTTCAAGGCAGTAACACCGGGCTTTTCTCCTTTTGCTATCACAGGTGAAAGCTTCGAAAATGAATCAACACTACACAGCACATCTGAGGCACTGTTCTCAACAGACTCTGCAGAGAACAAAGTAGGTGCCCTGGATGGTTCCAGTGACCCAAAAGCAAATGGAGCTCAAGCCGAGAGAACATTACCCGCTCTTTCTGTTACTGTCACATTGATAATAGTGCTCTTTGCCTGCTTCCTCCCTAGGAAGCAGTAACTCTTTTTCTAACTTTTTTCCAGCAGGTTCACTGCAGAACAGTATTACTTAATTTATTATATTGAGCAGCACAAATAAATATACTATTAATATTATATCTATTTTTGATATATAATCTATGGATGTAGGCTTATGCGTACTAAAAACAAGATTCTCATTACGCTTATTCTGATAACTCTAACAACTTCTCTGTGTGCTGCAGGAAGTACATATAATCCAGATTTTAATGATGGTGGCCTACTCCTCTTAAAAGCCGGGTATGTGGATACAGGCATCACAAAGGATCCCGGGATGAAAAATGATGAGCATGAGCCCACGGCTTTCACCACCCAATCCATGGATAATGAGGAAAAGTACTATATTGTGCAGTTCAGCGGCCCCATCCAGGGGACATGGAAGCAGGAGGTGATATCTCAAGGAGCTTCTATCTACAATTATGTTCCAAACAACGCATTTGTCTTCAGGATGAATGAAAGTGTAAAGAACCAAGTATATTCACTTGAATTTGTCAAATGGATTGGCGAGTACAAGCCTTCTTACAAATATATCCCTGAATTGGTAGATCAGGAAAATGTACAAATCTCAGGTTCAGGGTCGGAATCTAAGAATACATATCATTTGCTGCTTTTCTCCTCAGCTGAACGGGAAAATGTGATCGATGCGATAATAGCACTCGACGGGGATGTTCTCTCAGGCTCAGGAAACATATTGAAAGTACAAATCCCTGCATCAAGACTGCCTGATGTGGCTTCAATAGATGATGTCAGCTGGATTGAAGAATACCTGCAGCCAGAGATCCTTAATGATGTAGCTGCGGATATCATCACTGTGCACACCGTACGCAACAATTACGGACTGAAGGGTAATGGACAGATAGTAGCTGTGTGTGACACGGGGCTTGATACTGGTGTGAATGATAGCACAATGCACAAAGACTTTGGGGGCAGAATTAAAACAATCATCGATTACTCTAATGATGGTGCCGGTGACGACGATGGGCATGGTACACATGTAACTGGATCTGTTCTTGGAAGTGGATGGCGATCAAATGGATTGTACGTAGGAATGGCTCCTGAAGCAAGACTTGTATTTCAAGCGGTAGGAGATAAAAATGGAAATCTAGTTGGAATAACAAAAAATAATCTTAATGATATCCTCCAGGATGCATACACTCAGGGTGCAAGAATTCATACAAATAGCTGGGGAAATATATCATCAAGAGGATCATACGATGCATTTTCACTCACAGTAGATGCTTTCATGTGGGAACACCCTGACATGCTAATTGTTTGCGCTGCTGGTAACAACGGTCAGTTAGGAAATACGACTATAGTTTCACCGGGAACGGCAAAAAATGCACTCACTGTCGGGGCCTCGGAAAATTATAGACCATCCTACACTATTTCTGACAATATAAACGAAATTGCCTACTTTAGCAGTCGTGGTCCTACTGAGGATAATCGAATCAAACCGGATTTAGTTGCACCCGGGACACGTATCCTCTCTACTAAATCCAGTTTAACCACTGGCAATTTCAATGAATATTATACATATATGAGTGGTACAAGCATGGCAACACCTATTGTCGCCGGAACTGCTGCACTTGTAAGGCAATACTATATAGATATTGAAGGACTGCCAAACCCAAGCGCTGCACTGATTAAAGCCACATTGATAAACGGCGCCTATGATATGAGTTATGCACCTTCCGGAACGGCATTTTCAGGCTGGCCGGATGAATTTCAGGGTTGGGGACGTGTCGATCTTGAAAATTCGATATTTCCTCAAAACTCCCTGGCTGTAAAATACAATGATAGTGTCAGACTAAACAACATAAGTGATTCCTGGAATGTAACTTATAATGTAAAATATACAACACAACCCCTTAGAATAACACTTTTGTGGACTGATTACCCAGGAAATATATCTGTAGTCAAGCAACTTGTTAATGATCTTGATCTCATAGTCGTAGGACCGAGTGGAAAGAGGGATTTCGGGAATGGAGAAGAAGCTGATAGAGTAAACAATGTGGAGTCTGTTTGGATACCAAACCCCGAGGTAGGAACTTATAAAATATATGTTAATGTCAGCAATATTCCACAGGGTCCACAGGATTTCTCTCTGGTTGTGTCTTTTAAAGAGGATAATGAGATTACAATTAAAGGGGTAAATGAGGATGAACTTGTTCTGAATCACAGTACTGACATCAATATAAGTAGCCGCAAATATAGTGATATTTGGTATAACACAGATAACGGAGCAAACTCCACGGCAGTCAGAGCATATCATCTCAACACCACTCTTGACCTCACAGATGGAAGCCATAATATAACGGTGTTTGCACGAGAGATGGGAGGAGAGACAATCTCCACCACCGTCAACTTCACCGTTTTTGCAAGCCAGCCTGTCATCGCCTCACCTGCCTCAGGAACAATATACTACCTGCTGCCCGATAACAGCTTTAATATAAGCGGCACTGCTGGAATAGCGACCAATGTTTCGGTTTATGTTAACGGAGTAATCACCAACAGTTATAATCCCGTCTCAAACGGAGTATTCAACATTAACAATATTCTGCTTTTGAATGGCACAAACACCGTGAACGTTACTTCCATCCTTAACTATTCAGAGAAGAAATACTTCAGCCCCAATACCACCATATACCTGAGCGTTGGAGAGATTTTCCTCACCTATGGAACTGATGAAGCAACACTTCCGGTTCCCGGGATTGGAAGTGTCCCCTACCCAACCCTCAACTTCAACATAACCGGCACATCCGCCAATCCAGGAGGCCTGGCCGCTGCTGTTGTCAGAGGACAGGACCCTTGCAGCGGGTCCAGTTTTGCAGGCCCTGCTATTGATATAAGAGTAATGAATGGCTCTGAGCCTGTTAATTCATACCAGTTTGAAAGAAACGTATCCCTGAGGATTGGATACGATTCGGCCTTTGAGGGTGATGCAGGCAAACTTACTATTGCATGGTATGACCCTGATAAAGGAATCTGGGTGCCGTTCAGAAGTGTGGTTAATAGTTCCACACATACCCTCACAACGAACATCACGCACCTGAGCATATATGCTCCCCTTGAGGACAACACTGCGCCCGTTATCAGCGGTCTCTCAAGCTCAAGTACTACTACATCAGTCACCCTTACATGGCAGAACTCACCTGATACAGACTATGTAGAGATCAGAAGGAATGGTGTTCCTCTTACTACCATTTCTGGCTCGACTTTAACTGACAGCGGACTGCCTGAAGGCACCACCCACATCTACAGCCTCAGAGCAACCGATTTCGTTGATAACAGCGGGGAATGGTACAATATCAGTGTAACAACAGGCCAGACCGCTTTAGCGGTCTCTGGAGGAGGAGGCGGTGGCGGAGGCTCCAGCGGAGAGAGTGCAGAGAACATCCTCTTCAAGGATGTACTTTCTGTCAACACCATGAAGGACATGGTCACCGAGTTTGAGTTTGACAACGGGATGAATGACATACAGTATATAAGATACCTGTCACTCAAGAACTCTGGCAAGATCAGCACTACCATTGAAGTACTGAAGAGCACATCCGGTTTTGCAACGAGCGCAGCCCCGGACATCACCTACCGGAATATCAACATCTGGGTCGGCAAGACTGGATACGCGACAGAGGGCAATATAAAGGACCCTGTAATCGGCTTGCGCGTCAGCAGGGAATGGGTACTTAACAATGCCATTGACCCCTACACCATAAGGCTCAACAGGTACTACGGAGGGTCCTGGGAAGAGCTTGTCACGGAACAGACAGGCTCTGATGACAGTTATCTCTATTTCGAGGCAAAAACCCCCGGATTCTCGCCCTTTTCAATCACGGGTAAGCAGTTCGCACTTGCCACGCAGGGAGGAGAGCCTGATGCCCTTCTGCAGGAAATGGAAGCTAACACAGTGTCTCTGGTGTTGGGTGAGAAATATGACAGCGCAGGCATTGGAATGTATGTGCTTCCGGGTGCAGTTCTGGGGCTCTCCGGTATCACACTCACAGCCTATTATTTATTCAGAAGAAGACAGCAAAATTAATATTATGAAGCTGACCATTAAGCGCTGGAGAATAGAATTTGAAAGGAACAGTCCTTGGTATAGAGGGTACCGCATGGAATCTCAGCGCTGCCATCGTTAATGAAAATGACGTCGTTGCAGAAGTCACCGATACTTACAGCCCCGCAACAGGTGGTATTCATCCGCGAGAGGCGGCCCAGCACCACGCAAAGTATGCTTCCACGGTTATCAGGAAGGTGCTGGAGGAAGCAAAAGAAAAAGGGGTCACATCTTCTGATATTGATGCTATTGCATTTTCACAGGGACCGGGGCTTGGAGCCTGCCTTCGGACTGTAGCAACAGCTGCAAGAATGCTAGCCATCAAATTCAACGTGCCTCTTGTGGGCGTAAATCACTGTCTGGCACACATTGAGGTAGGGCGCTGGAAAACACCCGCCAGAGACCCTGTCACCCTCTATGTCAGCGGTGCGAACTCCCAGGTGCTTGCCTACCGGATGGGAAGATATCGTGTATTTGGTGAGACACTCGACATCGGCCTTGGGAACGCTTTTGATAAGTTTGCAAGGAATGCGGGTTTAAGCCATCCAGGTGGTCCCAAGATAGAGCAGCTTGCAAAAATGTCCACGAATTACATACCCCTGCCCTATGTGGTAAAAGGTATGGACCTCTCCTTTTCAGGACTTTCCACTGCAGCAACAGAGGCCCTTAAATGCAATTCCCTTGAGGATGTATGTTACTCACTGCAGGAAACCGCCTTTGCCATGATAGTGGAAGTGACAGAAAGGGCTATTGCGCATACAGGCAAGAGAGAGGTTCTCCTTGCAGGCGGTGTGGGTGCCAATATGAGGCTTCGGGAAATGCTGGACATCATGTGCACTGACAGGGGCGTATCCTTCCATGTGCCCGAAAAACGGTTCATGGGAGATAACGGGGCAATGATAGCATACCTGGGACTTTTGATGTATAACGCAGGAGATATCCTGACCATAGAGAATTCGCATGTCAATCCCAATTTCAGACCGGATGATGTGGATGTCACCTGGCTGGAGTGATCGTGATGATAGTAAGCGAAGAGAATGTTGACGGGGATATAATGGAGCTTACAAATGGCGCAGAAGCAACTGTGAGGATAGAAGACGGATGTGTCGTCAAGGAGAGAATCCAAAAGAGGTACCGCCTCCGAGAGCTGGATGAGCGTATCAGGAAAGAGAGGACAAAGGCCGAAAGCCGCCTCATATCGGAAGCAAGGCGTCTTGGGATACCCACACCAATCATCTATGATCTGGAGAACTCGGTCATAAGGATGCAATATATCCCCGGAACACCGCTGAAGCATGTCATCAATGAAGAACTGAGCGAGCGCCTCGGGAGACTTGTTGGGCTCCTGCACACCGGGGGGATCATACATGGTGACCTGACCACATCGAACCTCATACTTTACAAAGACCGCCTCTACATGATAGACTTCGGGCTGTCTTTCATGAATTCCGGCGTCGAGGCAAGGGGCGTGGATGTACATGTGCTTTTCCAGACTTTTGAGAGCAGCCATCGGGACCATGAATCACTGATACAGGCTTTCTGTCATGGATACAGGCAAGCTTTTACAGGCGCTGACGAAGTGCTTGTAAGGGTTACAGAGATAGAGAAGAGAGGAAGATATGCGTAAGATCGTTTTTGTTACAGGTAACAAGGGTAAGTTAAGGGAAGCCAGAGATATACTCGGTGCTAAAGAAATAGAAGTAGTCCAGAACAGTGATGGCTATCCTGAACTCCAGGAAGATGAGCTTGAGCCTATAGCAGCCTATGGGGCGAGATGGGTGGCCGATAAACTTGGAATGCCTGTGATGGTGGATGATTCCGGGCTTTTCATAAAGGCCCTCAACGGATTTCCCGGACCTTATTCCGCCTTCGTGGAAGAGCACCTGGGCAACAAGAGAGTCCTTAAGCTGATGGAAGATGAAGGGGACAGGGCCGCAGTCTTCAAATCAGTTATAGGCTACTGTGAACCTGGTAAAGAGCCCATGGTGTTTGCCGGAACGGTCGAAGGGAAGATCGCATTTGAAGAGCGCGGGACAGGCGGATTCGGATATGATCCCATTTTTGAATACAAGGGGATGACCTTTGGTGAACTTGGTGACGAAGAAAAGAACAAAGTGTCACATCGCAGAAGAGCACTGGACAAGTTCTGTGAATGGCTCGACTAACAGAGGGATTGTGTGAAAGAACAGGGACTTCTTCGGGATACAAGAGCTATAGACACTGTTCCCCTTAAGATGGTATTTTATCTGGCCCTTACAGGAACTATCCTTGTGCTTGTTGCTGTGTCCTGGAGTAACATATCACCTTTTTTTAGAGGATATCAAGCCCAAGAACAGCTCAATGACCTGTCGGTTGAGCTACTATCAATCCAGAGGGGATATGCCAGGAACCTGGAAGAAGTAGGAAGCACTGCAGGTTCAATGTGCACGGTCCGGCTGTCACTGCCGGACAACGTCAGATACCTTGCTTTGGGTGTTGACCCTGACCCCGATGTTGATGGGAACCTGAGTAACACTGCATGGATGACTGAGAACAATACAATGCTCATCCAGTATAATAACGGGGTCAGAAACCGCTTTATCATCGAGGGTGAGCACATCAGGTTCAGGCAGGGCAGTCTCACTGCTAAAGGAAGCTGGGGACTGGACCCATATTCAACCAAGGACAATATGGGAATTGTTATAGAGAATCCAGTTAATGGTGATTATATATTTGAACTGGTATTTGCAGGTGAAAAATATACGCTATCACATTTCTGAAATTCACTACATTGACCGTACCTGAGACCTTTTTAAGCAACTTAACAAAAAGACAGTGGTGAAAGTATATAATTAACGAATGGATACTTTCAGTACCTCAATGAGATATACTTAACGTCAAAGTATGCCCCCGGTGTTGTGAAATCAAAGAACACAAGAGAACCTGCCTCCGGCCTGATCTGGAAGGATACTTCCGTCCTTGGTTTGATACCTTCGTAACCGGGATCATCTTCACCGAACACTTTACGAATGTCAACAACGATCTCCATTATATCTCCTGTCCTTAACACGGGCTGTGTGGCCTTGAAAGTGCTCTGGTCACGGATGCGTACAGGTTCGATTGAGAAATACTCAGCTGTAGGTTTATGTATATCAGCGCTTGTTTGGGAAATATCATATCTCAGATTGGAGACATGAGCACCATCGGACAGATAAATGATGATCTGGGACAGGTCCACGTCTTCACTGCCCGGCCCAAGGGAAACAGAAATATGTAATTTAGAGATTTGCCCGTATTCAAGTGTATCACTCACAATAACGTTACCTGAACTGCTACTGCTCCCGGTGATGGTGAATGGGTATGTACCTGGTTGTGCAAAGCGATGCTCAAAATAGGATCCGGCTGCAACAGATTCATTTACATCTGCCACAGATATATCGAAAGCTCCGGAAGTGGATATCCACTCTACCATACCACCTTTGTAAGAGTTGATAGTAGTGGCGGAAACGGTCCCATCAGTTACTGTAACCGTGGAATAGGCCGCACGCTCTCCGTCAACACGGTCAACACGCATGTTGGAGGAAACTTCCCTCGTGGTTTCCTGTCCGGTCTGAGAGGCTTTTTGCTGGAGCACACCGGACGTCTTAATAAGGAGTGCTGATGCAACTGCAGCTACCAGTACCATTGAGATGAAGATGATCAAGGTACCTATACCTACCTGCGCACGGGTGTCACTGTGCATTGTATGTTTTTGATTTGCTTTCGTGTGCTTCCCTCATCAAACGTTGTAGCAATCGTGTAACAAGAGTATATAATTTATAGTATATTAATGCTGTTATTTAACGTGCGTCATATTTGAAGCCAGTAAGCAGAATTGACCATAAATCATCCTCAACTGTCGCATACAGATATAATATATGGTATAATATATAAATAGTTGCATTTATTCAATATCAATACGATTTAAAGTCTGCACTATCAGAAAAATGACCATCCACCAATATTACCCGGGCAGGTGCAGCATCACAGCCTTCCAGCTTCATTGGAAGACAAATAATGTGATATATACCTTCCTTCACCAGAGAAAGATCAATGTTCTCAAGGACAACAATACCATTTTCCAGAAGCAGCCTGTGATTATCCAGAGATGCACTGCAATCGACCGAAAGAGTATCGACACCTATAAGCTTGAACCCATGCTCCAGGATCCACGGTCCCACTTCAGGCTTCAGTCCGCATATACAATCACTCAACCCGGATGTCTGGTTGCATGGGTCAGCAGAGCAGTTACGAGTCTTTACCAATACAGTGTCAACATATGGGTCATTATAAGCGCCTGACCTCTTGAAAGCGGCCTGCATCTCAGTGTGCGAGATATCAACAGTTACACCTGAGAGATCTAAGACTACAGCCCTGCCGAGAAAGGAACTGAGAGGCAGACGGTCAACCGTCATCCCGTTCTCAAGAATATGGGAAGGGGCATCTACATGAGTTCCTGTGTGGGTTCCAAATGTCACCCTTGAAACCGCATACCCGTCAGACTCGATCGAATACACGGGCTCTACCACTGTTTCAGGGTCACCTGGATAAACGGAAGTATCCCTGGAGATCCCGACTGTGATGTCAATGATCCTGCCGTGCATCTCTCAGGACCCATTTCCTAATACTTCAGGAAGCGCAGGGAATTGTCCAGTACCCCGTTTGCCTTTTTCTCTGTGAGTCCTGAACCCATGGCCACTTTCCTGGCAAAATCCCGGGTAATGAGATTATCAGGGCTATGAGCATCGGTATTGACCACAAGTGTGGCACCGGCTTCGATGCCTATGCGTGCAACATGACCGTTGGTCCTGTTATGGCCATTGCGCGCAGTTATCTCAAGACACACATCATTGTCACGTGCAGTTTCAGCTTCTTCTACAGTTATGAAACCCGGGTGTGCAAGGATATCCACATCGCTCAGTTCAACTGATGCTGCATTGGTTCCCGGCATGACCGGCTCATTGATGGTCTCTCCATGAACAACAACAATCTCTGCACCAAGCTGTCTTGACATCCGTGCCAGCGCCGCGATCTTAGCCGGGGGAACATGGGTTATCTCAACACCAACCAGCACCCTGATGTCATAATCATCCTCCAGATACTTGGCCTTTTTAACATTACTCAGTACATGCTCCACATTGGAGAAATCAACATGATCAGTAATACCTATTGCCCTGTATCCATGGACAACCGCCCTTCTGACAAGCTCGCTTGGTATCAGTTCTCCGTCACTGAAAATTGTATGGGTATGCATATCTATCATGACAAAACCTCAAGAACAATTAAAATAACATTTATCAACATTTATCAAATATTAGATATTACAGATTTTTGCAATATCTGACAATTATACATCTGCCTATGCTTTACAATTAAATAAATCCATTCATAGGATTTATTGACTGCATTGGCTTTTGCCTTCCACTTCCGTATCCAACCTCATAGGCTCTTGTAAGCCTTGACTATATTAGCGAGGACCCCTTTGTGTTCGACAGGGAAAAGATCCACAGTAAAGACCTTTAAAGATTCACGATAGGCACTTACAGCCTTTTCGACATTCTCAGACCGGTCAGATGTTGCGGATAACTCAAAGTAAGCGTTACCAAGGTTGTTCTGCACGGTGGCATACTCCATTGGATTGCTCTGCAGAGTGAAAACTTCAAGGGCATTACTGTAGGAAACTATAGCCATGTTAATGTTATCCGGGCTGCCATCAAAGCGCGACATCTCCAGATACACGTTGCCAAGATTGTTCTGCACGCCGGCATACTCTATCGGATAAATGTCTTTCCTGAAGACCCTCAGGGACTCATCATAGTACCGGACAGATTCTGATAATGAAACACTATCCTCGTTGAAAAGACCTTTTTTCCTGTATGCGTTACCAAGCTTGTTGTTTATTGAGGCAAAATACAAAGGATCCTTCGCTAGTGAATAGTAACTTAGAGACTCCTCATACAGCCTTATGGAAGTATCCAGGTCCTCTGCCCTGCCACTGGCATCGTATAACTTAAGATATGCGTCCCCAAGGCTGTACTGAATGAGGAAATTTTCCGCCGGGCTATCATCCATGGTGAAAAGACTGAGTGCTTTTGAGTAAAAGGATATGCTGTTATGGAGATTAGAGGACGCGTTCCCATATGATGACATCTCTTCATAGGTCTTGCCCAGATAGTAATGGTTCATTCCATATTCAAGCGGAAAATCAGAGGAAGAGATCATTCCAAAAACGCTGCTATAAGTACTGACAGAGCTCCCAAAATCACGCTGTTCACGACATGTCTGAGCCTGCTCCCATCGGGATTCGACCTGCGCCAGTGTCCTGGTCTTGGAATAGTCAGTTACAATAAAGAAAGATGCAATAAGAAGAATGAGGACCAAAATGACCAGGGCGGAGTGCCTGGGAACACCTTCCGGAATCAATTCTTCCAACGCCATCGATCGTTTTCACCCGAACATTCAATGAAATTTGTCTTAAATGCAACTAATCTGTAAAAGGATATATAAATAGTAATGTAAAAATGATACCTTGCTTCACTTATCCTTCTGTGAGATGACCTGTGCAAAAGCGAAATTAGGCTTTACATCGTTTATCTTTACGCGTACATGGTCACCTATTTTCACATCCTTTACAAAGACCACAAAATTATCAATAAGCACAGCACCGTCCCCACTTGCACCAAATTCCTTTATCTCGACATCGAACTCGTCACCTTTACGGACAGGAGATGTCAGGAACTTTTTGCCTATAACATATATCTCGGCGCTCTGGGAACGGGAAGCATCAGGAGTATAAGAACGCATGAATGTGAAATTCTTGTCCATCTTATTAAGGAAATCCTTGAACATGTCACCCTGGAATACCTTGACAACAAAGTGGCCTCCCGGTTTGAGAATCTTTTTGGCACATTCAAGCGCTGAGGTTGTCAGGTCGATGGACCGTGCGTGGTCCAGGCTCCAGTTGCCTGACAGGTTGGGTGCAGCATCGCATATAACCACATCTACTCCTCTCAGGCCTACCATTTCTACGATTTTCTCAATGGTCCTGTCGGATGTGATGTCGCCTTTTATGGTTTCGACACCTTCTATAGGAGAGATCTTTTGCAGATCAACGCCAATGATCCTCCCTCCGGAGATCTCTTTTGCAACTTCCAGCCAGCCTCCCGGTGCAGCCCCGAGGTCAACTACTGTGTCTCCGGATTTGATGAGTTGATGTTTTTCATTGATCTGGAATAACTTATAGGATGCCCTTGAACGAAAACCTTCATCCTTGGCCCTCCAGTAATAGTTGTCGCGTCTGTCTCTTGCCATATGAATCTGTAGCCTCATTAAATCCAAATGTCAAATACCTTGTGCAGCTCTTAACTGTTCAAGCTTCCTGCTCAGTTCCTGCAGCTCATCTTCAATGCCGTCCATTCCTCCGGGAAGCCAGGAATCGTAATCACAGTACAGGTTAAGGATATCGCCATACCTTTCTGAAAGAGCGGATAGTCCGGCTTCACTTATCCTGGTCTCTGAGAAAGAACGTATATCCCCTCCAAGCTCCATAGCCTGTTTATGCAGGTCTGCAGAAAAGCTTTTTGAAACCCTTTCCAGGTCGACCTCCCTTTTGGACATCATGAGAATATCAATAGCTTCACTTAGTTCAAAGGGTATATCCGGAAAAGCGTTTGGCCCGGGAATATAATAATTCTTCCCGCCTGGGTGGCTTGCAGCTGAGTCAGCGCCTTTAACTTCATCGGAACTGATTATTTCGATCAGGTGCTCATCCAGTGCTTTCCGGCACATCTCAGTTATCGTTTCCGCAGAGAAGTCCTCTTTCCTCAGGAAAGAGATCTCTTCTGCTATAGCGCATATCTCATCCTCCCTTAAAGCACCAAGTGCATCAATGATGCCTGCAAGTTCCTCGTTTGTGATCATAAGATTTCCTATTCATATCAACATTTATTTGCTTACTTATAATTTGTAGCGCCTGAGAACAAGCATTTGCTTCAATATGTCATCAGGATTGTGCTTTTCTATACGCACATCCGCAGATGATAAAAGTCGTGGAATATCTTCTGCTATGCCTGTTGTGATCATTTTTGCCACCTGCTGGTCGCCGCAGATCAGCAGGTAATCAGGAGACTCCTCAAGGGACCCCAGTATATTTACAAGAGCACTTCGCACTTTTTCCGCATGGTGCACGACCTCTTCATCCCTCAGGCGTTCAAAGCGTCTCTGGCTGAACCCGCCCTTTGAGTGTTTTGATTTTACGTTGCTACGGATGATCTCATATGAATCAAATGTCCGGGAATCCCGGGAGTAACCTGCCAGAGACTCACCTGCATGTGCAACTATGACAAGGGTTGCCTCCTCCCTGTCCAGAAGCATGCTCAAAGGTGTGACATTGAATGAGTCTCCTGCCTGCCAAACTGCATTTTCCACAGGGAATGGGGGAATGACCAGTTCATTCACCATGTGCCCCGGGTCATAGAAAAGCACGCACCCGTTTGAGGATTCGATCTTTTGTATAAGCTGTAAGGATTCCGGGTCTATCTGGCCTTCGGGTATGCCCCTGTAAAGCTCATTCGACAGGGAATGATCCGATGGTACATAAATTGTCAGCAGATCAGCAGAAGGCGACCTCATGGAAGACAAAGAATGCATGTAGTCCTGTGCCTTGCGCGGGGAGAGCGTTTCAACAAGGCGATAGGCTGCCTGCGAAGGACATGTCTCTTTCTGGATCTCAAGTTCGTGTTCCAGGGTACGGACCCTCACCTCTGCAATATTCAGATTTTCTTCAGCAACCTGTTTGGCTGCCACAGCCTTTTTTTCATTCTCAGCACTCTTATCCATCCTTCTCTGCAGGGTACTGATATCCAGCCTGAGCTCAACGATATGCGAGTGAAGTCTGTCAATCTCTTCTTCCAGTTTTTCTTTTCCCGTGTACCTGCCAAAAAGAGAATTGATATTATCTGCAAGTTTACCTTTTTCTGTCTTGCCCTTTTCTGTCATTCGAAATATCAATATAAAATTTTTATATAAAAAGCCTATCCATCCTTTTGATATTATCCTTATCATGTTTGTATTCAAACATTATTTTGTACGTAGCCATTCAAAAGAATTGAAAATAAAAAGAGGGATAAAAATGAGAGGAAAAAGGTTCAGGCATTCATCACAAGCCTGAAACCAGTCATAGGATCCCCGTCACGAGCATCTTTTTTGACTCGATAGGCAGAATCCAATGCATTTGAAAAACTAGACCAGCTGCCGCCTCTGGCTACTTTCAGAGTGCTGCCGCTCTTTACTACTGCGCTACCGTCTTCATATGCGCTGCTGTAGCCTTCAGCCCAGCTGTCCTGGACATATTCACCTACGTTCCCATGAATATCGTACATCCCCCATGGGTTTGGAAGCTTCTGGCCTACATTATGAGTTGCACCATCAGAGTTATCCTTGAACCAGGCATGATTTGCAAGGGTCATACCCTTCTCGGCATCGATGGCTCCGAAGGAATATTCCGTAGTTGTCCCTGCCCTGGCTGCATATTCCCATTCGGCTTCTGTAGGCAGCCTGTACTTGGTAGTACCTTCCTTCTCGTTGAGCTTGGCTATGAATTGCTGTACCTCGTTCCATGAAATAGATTCTACAGGTTTATTATCGCCTTTAGATGCAGAAGGATTGCTGTCCATGACCTCCATCCACTGCTTTTGTGTCACTTCATGCTTACTGATATAGAAGGAATTCTGCAGCCTTACCTGATGGACAGGCTGTGAAGCAGCATACTTAGCAGAGCCCATGCTGAAGGTGCCTGCTTCGATATGCACGAATTCCATTCCGAGGGTATTTGTATATCCATCACCTGGAGCGGCACCTCCTGCACCATTTACGTTTGCAGTACCATCATCATTACCACTGTCGTCCGAACTGCACCCTGCTACTGAAACGACAATCAGCAGTATTAATATGATCAGAAATTTTTGATTTTTGAGCATGCACATAAAGATTCCTCACTGTAAAGATGATTTTGTAGAAGTAGAAGTATTAAAACATATCGATTTAAGGCAGTAAAGAAGCAGTAAGCACTAGATAATATGAGAACGTAGACAGAGAGTATTGGGAATATGAGATATGGACAATCACTGAATAAAATGGAAGTTACCACCGGGAAAAGGATGAAATAGTTATGCTGCGTCGTGAAAGATTACGGTAAAAGATTAATATTTATCAGATGAATGGTGATGTATTCACGCCAACCATTTACTTTTTTCTGTTCCTGTGCTTGTTTTCATGATGTTTAAGGCTACATTCTCAGTTATAATCCGGGTTCATCCATACCATCAGGACATCGGCCTCAAAACTCCCGTCAGGTTTTTTAATCCTCTTCTCCATCCTGCCTTCCTCCACAAATCCAAGAGACTTGTAAAGGCTTATGGCAGCATGATTGCTTTCCTTTGCTATCAACTCGACCCGGAGAACCTCCGGATGATCCGACCTTACCTTATCGAGCATAGCAATAAAAAGTGCCCTCCCAAAACCCTTTCTCTGAAAGGAAGGGTACACAGCAACGGTAAGATGCTCGAGAACATGCGAGAGAGCACTGAGAGTGGGCCTATAGGTGTGTATCTCTCCGATGAGCCCGGCGCCTTCGCCATCATCAACCACAAAGATGATCCCGTCCGCAAGGCTGTTCCCGAGGAACTTATCAACGTATTCTTCTGTTATCTCGTGGGCTTCACGTACAAGACCGTGGGGGCGTGAAGTAACCTCACGGTAGAGAGCAAGAATCTTGTATTTATCGCTGAGGGTTGCTGGGCGGGGAAGCGGTAGAGGAGTCAATGTAAATGCACCTTCTTTTCAATCTATAAGCACATTACCATTTAAGTACAAAATACTACAAGTATAAAGAGTATAAATAAATCAAACTCTTTTTACCCACCCCTCTTAAATACTAAAAATTCACTTATTTAATCAAAAAAGGATATAATATGCCTCAGATCCCAAACGGACACCCGACCCACTGGATACGATCCACGAGATCCGAATCGCTTCATGGCAAGACTATCGTACTTGCAGTTACGGGCAGCATCGCTGCCGTGCGCACGGTCGAGCTGGCGAGGGAACTCATACGCAGGGGCGCGGATGTGCATGCGGTCATGAGCGAGGCTGCGGGATGGATAATCAATCCTATGGCCCTGCACTACGCTACCGGGAATGAGGTCATCACCGCGATAACCGGGAAAGTGGAGCATGTGGAGTTCTTTGGCAATATGGGTAGTGCAGACCTTTTACTTGTAGCACCTGCAACGGCAAATACCATCGGGAAGATAGCCGCAGGGATAGATGACACACCGGTGACAACCTTCGCAACAACAGCCATCGGAGCAGGCAAACCCGTCATGGTGGTGCCTGCAATGCACGAAGATATGTACAGGCATCCTGCAGTGATTGAAAACATGAAGAAATTAAGGTCATGGGGCATAGGCATCACCGAGCCCAAGGTCGAAGAAGGTATTGCCAAGATCAGCGACAATGCCCGGATAGTGCTTGGGGTCGAGCGCATGATCGGCAGCAACAGCCTGCGCGGGAAAAAGATACTGATAACAAGCGGTGCCACGGCGGAGACTGTGGACCCTATAAGGATACTTACTAACCGGGCATCGGGGAAAACGGGAACCGAGCTGGCACTGGAAGCCTACCGAAGAGGTGCTGAGGTCACCATAGTGCACAGGAACAGGCTTGAGATTGACGGTATTCGAGAAATATCCGTAGAAAGTGCTAAACAGATGACAGACGCAGTACTGGAGGAGCTTGCAAGCGGTTATGACTTGCTGATAAGCGCGGCTGCGATTGGAGATTACACACTGGAGGCAGCGGGAACAAAAATAAAGTCGGGAGGAGAGCCGGTGCTTTCGCTCAGGCCTACACGCAAGCTAATCAAAGAAGCAAGAGATGCTCATCCGGAAATAAGGATAATCGGATTCAAGGCAGAGACCGGGATAAGCAAAGAAGAACTTTTCCAGCGTGCGCTGCGTACTCTCAACAACTCCAGTCTGGACATGATAATCGCTAATGAGATCAGCGCCGGTGGCATGGGAACCGATGATAACAGCATATATATGATCAGGCCGGACAGGAAGGAACACATGTACATCAGCGGCCCAAAAAGCGTGATAGCAAACACCATCATGGATGAGATAACCCAGATGCTTTCCATAGGGGATAAACACTAGATGGCAAGCAAGGATACGGTCAGTGCAAGAGCTTTTGCACCTGCGCATATCACTGGTTTTTTCGAGGTGCATGATCATACGGATCCTGTAAGGAAAGGGTCCACTGGTTGTGGAATAGTGCTCAATGAAGGAGTTGAGACCACTGTGACCATTGGAGAAGCTATCGAAGAGACAGTCATATCATTGAACTGTAAGCACGTTGCAGGCAGCACCAGCCGGACTGTTGTGGAAATGCTTACTGACAGACCGGTCAAAGTTGAAAGCATTGCGCATATACCAATAGAATGTGGACTGGGGGCATCCGGTGCCGGTGCTCTCGGTACAGCCTATGCACTCAACCGCATTCTGTCACTTGATCTCACAGCCAATAAGCTCAATGAGGTCGCCCATGTAGCGGAAGTAAGGAACCGAAGCGGACTGGGTGATGTAGTTGCCCAGTCGCTGGGCGGTGCTGTGATAAGAACATCACCCGGAGCCCCGGGTATCGGCTCCTGTGACAGGATACCAACAGGCAAGTCAGATGTCTTTTGCATAGTCCTGGGGAGACTGCCGACCAGCTCGGTACTGGGAAACGAGGAAGCTGTGAAAAGTATAAACACTGCAGGAAAGACTGCCATGAAAAGACTTATGGTAAGGCCCAGCATAGAGAACTTCATGACCTGCGCCAGGGATTTTTCCATAGGGACAAAACTGGCAAATGAGAAGATAACAGAGATCATAGACGCCGTGGAGGCTGCGGGAGGAATGGCATCCCAGGCCATGCTCGGCAATACGGTCTTTGCCATAGGAACAAATGGTAAGGATGCGGAAATTGAGGAGATCCTTTCCTGTTTCGGGCAGGTGCTGCACTACAGGATAAGCCCCGGCAGTATTCGAATGATCTGAGGAGATAAGAATATGACAGAGATTCCCAGGGACCATCCAAGGTACGAATCCCTCATAACCAGGGAAAAGATAGTGGAAGGCGTACGTATGGGTTTTACCAGCCAGCATGGCCTGGTTGCACAGGGCAGGGGAGAGGCGTTTGATTATCTCATAGGTGAGAAGACCATTGAATCCGCAGCCGTGGCTGAGAGAGCTGCTGTTGCACATATTCTCCTGGCAGAGAGGCCAGTCATATCAGTGAACGGAAACACAGCCGCCCTTGTGCCTGAGAGTCTTGTGGCCCTTGCAGATTTTACGGGAGCTGCTCTCGAAGTGAACCTGTTCCACAGAAGCGATGCCAGGGTGCATAAGATCATAGAGCTTCTCAAATCCCATGGTGCGGTAAAGGTGCTGGGTGGCAAAGGCGACAAAAGACTTGACCTGTCCCATGACCGGGCAATAGTGGACGGGGAAGGGATCTTCAGCGCAGATGTGGTGCTGGTACCGCTGGAAGACGGGGATCGCTGCCAGAAACTGGCAGAAATGGGAAAGACGGTCATTGCCATAGACCTTAACCCGCTCTCAAGAACTTCGCTCAGTGCAACGGTTACCATAGTGGACAACGTCACACGGGCACTGCAGAACATGATACACTTTGCAAAGGAAATGAAACTGGACAGCAGGCAATCCCTTGAGGAAGTCATCAAAGCATACGATAACAGCGAGGTTATTGCAGACGCCCTCTATGCTATTCAGGAAAGATTGAAACAGCAGTCCGAAGAAAGAGGAGTACGATGGATCTGGTAGTGCAGACAAGAGAGTTTGTCTCAGGATTGGTTGCAGGAGAGCCAAGTACCCATGACATGTCACATATAGAGCGCGTGGAAAAGCTCTGCCTGCATATCATGGAAACAGAAGGAGGCGACAGGCAAGTGCTGCAGCTTGCCGCATTGCTCCATGATGCAGGCATTGTCAGGGAGCATAAGGAAGGCGGGGACCATGCTGTTTACAGCGCAGAGATAGCTCGGGAGTTCCTGACAGACCGGGGCCTGGAAGAGAACGTAGTGGATCACGTGGCTTCCTGCATCCTTACACACCGGTTCAGCAGAGGTATGCAGGCCGGAACTATCGAGGCCATGATCCTCCAGGACGCCGACAGGCTGGATGCTCTTGGAGCTGTGGGAATATTCCGCTCGCTTGTTTCCATGGGAGCTCTCAGAGCGCTGAAAAGCACCATCGGGACTGTAAAGGAAACATCAATGAACGCTTATACAGATGATCCTTTTGACGGGTTCTACGATTACATGGAAAGGAAGCCTTTCAGGATAATGGAAAGGCTGAATACCCAAACTGCAAGAGAGATAGCAGAGCAGAGACTCAGGATAATGCACCTGTATCTTGACGAATTGAAGTTAGAACTGGTATAGATACAGAGGAAAAATAAGAGGTAAACATGGCAGACATCATAATCAAAAATGCTTATGTGCTCACAATGGATCCCGATATAGGGGACATTGAGGGCGGAGTTATCGTTATCAAGGATGGCATGATTAAAGAGGTTGGAAGGTCCACTGAGAGCACCGCGGACAAAGTAATAGATGCCGGTGGTTGCGTGGTCATGCCGGGACTGGTAAACACTCACTGTCATGCAGGAATGACACTTTTCAGAGGATATGCAGATGATATGCCATTAAAGGAGTGGCTGGAGAACCGCATCTGGCCTGCGGAAGCAAAGCTCACAGACGATGATATCTATAACGGTAGCCTTCTTGCCTGCCTTGAGATGATAAGGTCCGGGACAACAGCCTTTGCTGATATGTATATCCACATGGACAGGGTTGCTCAGGCCGTTGAGAATTCAGGTATCAGGGCAGCGCTCTCATACGGCATGATTGACTTCGGCAACAAAGAGAAGGCTGATGCCGAGCTTAATGAGGGTGCTAGGTTTGTCAGAGAATGGAACGGGAAGGCGGAAGGCAGGATTACCACGATGTACGGGCCCCATGCTCCGAATACATGCTCCAGGGACTTCCTGATCAGGGTAAAGGAGCAGGCTGTGAAGGATAATGTAAGGATACACATCCACGTGCTTGAGACCGAAGCGGAGCTCAACCATATGAAAGAGAAATTCGGAATGTGCTCCATACATTTCCTTAAAGGCATCGATTTCTGGGGGACGGATATACTTGCAGCGCACTGTGTATGGCTCTCCGATGGTGACATAAAGATACTTGCAGAGCATGGGGTCAATATTTCACACAACCCCGTTAGCAATATGAAACTTGCATCCGGTATAGCACCGGTATCCAAACTGCTTGCAATCGGAGCTAATGTATGTCTGGGAACCGACGGGTGCGCATCCAACAACAACCTGGACATGTTCGAGGAGATGAAAACAGCAGCACTGCTCCAGAAGGTCAGCACAATGGACCCTATGGCACTGCCAGCACGTAAAGTGCTGGAAATGGCAACCGTCAACGGGGCAAAAGCTCTTGGCATTAAGAGTGGGGTCCTGAAAAAAGGTTACAACGCTGATGTCATCATCGTGGACCTGAAAAAACCCCACCTCACACCCATCTATGATGTTGCCTCACAGCTGGTGTATGCTGCAAGCGGCAAGGACGTCAGGACGACCATCGTAGCCGGGAAGGTGCTCATGGAAGATTTCATAGTTAACTGCCTTGATGAGCAGGGTATCCTTGAGAAGGCGATGCAAACCTCCCGGGACCTGGTAGCAAGAATTAACGCTTAATCAATATTACTAACGTTTAAATGAGGAGATAACAGATGAGTGAAAAAGAAATGGTGGATTCCGGCAGGCAGAAGATCGAGTGGGCTCGCAGCCATATGCCGGTACTTGCGGCAATAAGGGAACAGTTCGAGAGGGAGAAGCCTCTGAAAGGGCATAGGGTCGGCATGGCGCTTCATGTGGAAGCAAAGACCGCGGTACTTGTGGAGACTCTGGTGGCAGGAGGGGCAGAGGTTGCCATTACAGGATGCAACCCACTGAGCACGCAGGACGATGTCGCACTTGCACTTGATGCCTGCAAAGACATTGACTGTTACGCAAGATACGACTGCTGCAACCAGGAATATTATGATGCTATCGATAAGGTGCTTGACTTCAAGCCAGACATCACCATAGATGATGGCGCCGACCTTATATTCAAGCTTCATACAGAGCGCGTTGAAATGCTTCCGGCCATCCTAGGAGGATGCGAGGAGACTACCACAGGTATCCACAGGCTCAAGGCTATGGAGCGCGACGGAGCCCTTAAGATGCCGGTCATAGCAGTCAATGATGCACAGACCAAGTTCCTGTTCGATAACCGTTATGGCACCGGCCAGTCTTCATGGGATGGGATTATGAGGACTACGAACCTGCTTATCGCAGGAAAGAACGTGGTCATTGCAGGTTATGGATGGTGCGGGAAAGGGGCTGCCATGCGCGCCAAGGGTCTCGGAGCCAATGTAATCGTTACTGAGATAGATGTTATCAGGGCACTGGAGGCCCGCATGGATGGTAACAGTGTCATGACAATGAAGGAAGCGGCAAAGATAGGCGATATCTTCCTGACGACCACAGGTAACAGGGACATCCTGAACAGGGAGCATTTCGAAGTTATAAAGGACGGAGCCATTCTTGCAAATGCAGGGCACTTCAATGTGGAGATCAACCTAGGGGATCTGGAATCCATGGCAAGGTCCGTGCATACTTCAAGGAAGAATATAAAGGAATATGATCTGGGCAGCAGGAAAGTCTACGTTCTGGCTGAGGGCAGGCTTGTCAACCTTGCAGCGGGTGACGGACATCCTGCAGAGGTCATGGACATGAGCTTTGCGAACCAGGCACTATGCGTCCGATATATAGCTGAGAACAGGCTTGCAAGCGGTGTACATGCCGTGCCCAGGGAACTGGACATGGGCGTAGCGGAGATGAAACTCAGGTCAATGGGCATCAGCATTGACAAACTTTCATGCGAACAGGCTGAATACATGGAAGGCTGGGAATGCGGGACCTGAAAAGTCCTGCTTTATTTTATGCAGGAAGATCGGGTTTTGAGAAGAGATTACCTTCAACTTTGTAAAGTGCCTGATTAATGATATATATAGATTGCCAGATATAATATATTAAAGTTATAAAAATAAAATGGCGAATAAACAAATATAAATAGTAAAAACGCGTTAACACGCTCTGATGAGCGAGAGACTGAAGGCCTCCACAACTTATATATACCATGTAAACCTGTAGTCACCGCTACACCGAAGAATGGGCGTGCAGTACCTCCAGCAAAGTCACATCAGTCAAAATGGGCTCGTAGCTCAGTCAGGCAGAGCGTCTGGCTTTTAACCAGACGGCCTAGGGTTCAAATCCCTACGAGCCCGCCAATATTTTGCGAGGAGTGTCCACGTTCACATTTTGGAGGGAGGAACTACAGTGCCAGAGAGAAAATATAGTCTGCTCGACCATGAATTAATTCCCAAACATGAGATCATGTCGGAAGAAGAGTTAAAACTTGTTTTAAAACATTATAATATCGGGAAAGAACAGCTTCCAAAAATAAAGGTTGAGGACCCTGTGATGAAAGAGATTGGGGCACAGGCGGGAGAAGTTGTTAAGATCACCCGTAAGAGCCAGACTGCTGGCGAAGCGTTCTACTACCGGCTTGTCATCGCGTGAAATTGTAGGGCTGTTCGTTTCACAGAGGAACAAGGACATTATTATTACGATTTTTTTGCGATATTACCATATTACATAAAGAGGGTGCTATCATAGCGTTAAGTAAAGGGCAAATAGCGAATTCGTTTTTCACGAAGAATAAGATCGTGCAGCATCACATCGATTCTTATAACAAATTCCTGGAAAGCGGACTTCAAAAGATCATCGATGAGCAGAGAATCATAGAGACGGATCTTGAAGATACATTCATAAAACTGGGAAAGATAAGAGTAGAGAACCCTGTAGTAAAAGAGGCAGACGGGGCTATCGAAAGGTTATATCCCAATGAAGCAAGGCTCAGGAATCTGTCATATTCCGCACCGCTTTATCTGCAGATGAGCGTAGTTGTTGGAGAAGAGGAGAAAGAGCCACAAGAAGCAAAGATAGGTCAGCTTCCGGTAATGATCAAATCCGATATATGTAACCTGACAGAGTTAACGGACGATGAGATGGTGAAGTACGGAGAGGACCCGCTGGACCCCGGAGGATACTTCATAGTCAACGGTACGGAACGTGTCGTCATGACACTGGAAGACCTTGCTCCGAATAAGATACTTACAGAGTTCGGAGAAAGATACGGAGATATGATCGAGGTTGCAAAAGTCTTCTCGCAGAGAAGAGGATACAGGGCACTTGTCGTCGTGGAAAGAGGACGAAAATCAATCCTTGAAGTCTCATTCCCTTCCATATCAGGCCGTGTCAACTTCATAACTCTTATGAGGGCACTTGGTGTCGAAACTGACGAGGATCTCGTCAAAGTAGTCTCCACAGACCCTGAAATAATGAAGTTCATGTTCGAGAACCTGGAAGAAGCGGAGGTCTCAACAGTAGAAGAAGCAATGGAGAAAATAGGATCCCGTGTAGCTTCCGGTCAGGCAAGAGATTACCAGATCAAGCGTGCCAACTACGTCATTGACAGATACCTGTTGCCACATCTTGGCAATGAACCCACCAACAGGGTCGCCAAGGCAAACTTCCTGGGCAGGATGGCAGAATCATGTTTTGAACTTGCACTTAAGAAGAGGAACGAGGACGATAAGGACCACTACTCCAACAAGAGACTTAAGCTCACAGGAGATCTGATGGAAGACCTCTTCAGAGTAGCTTTCAACAGGCTGTCCCGTGACATAAAGTACCAGCTCGAGAGAGCAAACATGAGGAACCGCGAACTGAATGTCATAACCCTTGTTCGTGCTGATGTGCTCACTGACCGCCTGCAGCATCCGCTTGCAACCGGTAACTGGGTTGGCGGAAGGACGGGCGTATCACAGCTCCTTGACAGGACGGATTACATCTCGACACTGTCCCACCTGAGACGTGTAATTTCTCCTCTCTCCAGGGCACAGCCACACTTTGAGGCTCGTGACCTGCACCCGACACAGTGGGGAAGGCTTTGCCCCTCCGAAACTCCGGAAGGACCAAACTGTGGACTGGTGAAGAACTTCGCCCAGATGGTCGAGCTTTCCACAGGGTCCGACGAGAACAAATCTATTAAGCATATACTATATAATCTGGGAGTCACTCCGACCATGATCCGTTCATCCTTCCATAAAATACCAGGTTACGACGGAGAACTGGAAGAATTCATTGATGAAGAGGGCGCCCCGCATATAGACGACGAGAATGCGGAACCGCTTGGATATGCGAACTATTCCGATACATTGGACGACAACATGGGAGGATTACTTGATGAATGAAGCTAAAGTGTTCCTGAACGGTGAACTGATAGGCACACATAACGACCCGGCGGATCTTGTGGAGAATATAAGGAAACAGCGCAGAGCAGGCGTAGTTTCGAGCCAGATCAATGTTACCCTGTACGAGGACATCCACGAAGTGATCATTAACTCAGACATGGGCCGTGCCAGAAGGCCACTCATCGTCACTGAGAACGGACAGGCGCTGGTAACTCCTGACGAAGATGATCAGATAGCTGTAGGAGACCTCTCCTTTGACGAACTTCTTACACAAGGGAAAATAGAGTACCTTGATGCCGAGGAGGAAGAGAACGCATTCATCGCCCTTTATCGTAAGGATATAACAGAAAAACACACGCACCTGGAGATCAACCCGGGACTGATGCTGGGCATCTGTACCGGAATGGTACCTTACCCGGAGCACAACGCATCTCCGCGTAACACCATGGGTGCTGCAATGGTCAAGCAGTGTATAGGCGTATCCACATCCAACACAAAGCTCAGGCCGGACACCCGTGCACACCTGCTCCACTATCCCCAAAAGGCAATGGTCAGGACACAGACATGCGAAGCCATCCACTTCGATGAGAGACCTGCAGGACAGAACTTCGTTGTAGCTGTCATGTCATACGAAGGCCACAACATTGAAGATGCCCTGGTCTTCAACAAGGGCTCGATCGAGAGAGGCCTTGGAAGGAGCCATTTCCTGAGAACCTTTGAGGGAGAAGAAAGAAGATATCCAGGCGGCCAGGAGGACAAGTTCGAGATACCCGATTCAGAGTTCAGGGGAGCTCGCAGCTCCGAGGCATACGCGAATCTTGATGTAGACGGCCTCGTCAACCCGGAGACAGTTGTCGGACCAAATGATGTCCTGATAGGCAAGACAAGCCCGCCGCGATTCCTTGAAGAACAATCCGATTTCGGCATTACCGTGGAGCAGCGCAGAGAAAGTGCCATCACCATGCGCTCCAACGAGAAAGGGGTAGTGGACACCGTACTGCTTACAGCTTCCATCAATGGAACCCGCCTTGCAAAAGTAAAGATAAGGGACCAGAGAGTGCCTGAAATAGGTGACAAGTTTGCTTCCAGGCACGGACAGAAAGGTGTTATCGGACTCATCGTACCCTATGAGGACATGCCCTTTACACATACCGGAATGGTGCCGGATCTCGTCATCAATCCACACGCCATCCCTTCACGTATGACTGTAGGACACGTGCTCGAGATGATAGGAGGCAAGATAGGCTCCATGGAAGGCAGGCGTATCAATGCAACGGCATTCTCCGGTGAATACGAGGATGACCTGCGTGCTGCACTTAAGAACCATGGATTTGCCCACACAGGAAAGGAAGTATTCTACGACGGAGTCACCGGACAGATGATCCGTGCGGACGTGTTCGTAGGAGTTATCCTTTACCAGAAACTGCACCACATGGTTGCATCAAAGATACATGCAAGGTCACGCGGACCTGTGCAGGTGCTGACCCGCCAGCCAACCGAAGGGCGCGCCCGTGAAGGAGGCCTGCGTTTCGGAGAGATGGAGCGTGATGTGCTTATCGGCCATGGCGCTGCAATGACATTGAAAGAAAGGTTACTGGATGAATCTGACAAAGTCGTCGAGCTTGTCTGCGGACACTGCGGAATGATCGCCACTTTCGACAGGAAGAGGAATATCAGATACTGTGCGAACTGCGGTGCTGAAACAGATATCCATCCAGTGGAAATGAGTTATGCATTCAAACTATTGCTTGATGAGATCAAGTCCCTTGGTGTGGCCCCCAGGTTACAGCTTGAGGACGCAGTCTGAGGTGATCACAAAATGAAAGAGCTACCATCTATCCCAAAAAGGATCGGCGCTATAAAGTTCGGTCTGCTGTCACCCAGAGAAGTCAGAAAGATGAGTGTGACCTCCATCGTCACTGCAGATACATACGATGACGACGGTTACCCCATAGACATGGGCCTCATGGACCTGAGGCTTGGAGTCATTGACCCTGGTCTTAAGTGCAAGACCTGCGGAAGCCGTGCAGGCGAATGCCCCGGCCATTTCGGACATATCGAACTCGTTGCTCCTGTAATCCATGTTGGTTTCAACAAGACCATCAGAAAGGCACTACGTTCCATCTGCCACAACTGCAGCAGGCTTTTGCTCACTGCTGACCAGAAGAGGAATTTTCTGGCACAGTTACAGAGTTCAAAGGATATGGGGCATCTGCCCGACGACATCGTCAACGAAGTGTTCAAAGAGGCACGCAAGACAAAGATATGCCCCTACTGCTCCTCTGAGCAGAAAGAGGTAAAGTTCGAAAAGCCTACCGATTACGTAGAGGATGGTCACAAGCTTACTCCCACTGAGATCAGGGACCGTTTCGAGAACATACCTGATGAGGATGTAAAAGTACTTGGCATGGATCCGACCAGTGCAAGGCCAGAATGGACTATTCTTACAGTCCTCCCTGTGCCGCCGGTAACCGTAAGGCCATCCATTACCCTGGAATCCGGCCAGAGGAGTGAGGACGATCTTACACACAAGCTTGTGGATATCATCCGTATCAATCAGAGGTTCCAGGAGAACAGAGACGCAGGCGCTCCCCAGCTCATCATCGAGGACCTGTGGGAATTGCTGCAGTACCACGTGACAACATTCTTTGATAATGAGGTGTCCGGTGTCCCTCCTGCAAGGCACAGGTCAGGAAGGCCTTTAAAGACCCTCACCCAGCGTTTGAAAGGAAAGGAAGGGCGTTTCAGAGGGAGTTTGTCAGGTAAGCGTGTCAATTTCTCGGCGCGTACCGTCGTGTCCCCTGAACCCAACCTAAGTATAAACGAAGTAGGAGTGCCTTTTGAGATCGCTCACCAGATGACAATACCTGAAAGGGTGACCACAAGGAACATTGACCTGCTGCGTATGTATGTCCTCAGGGGCAGCGAAGTGCACCCTGGTGCAAACTACGTGATACGCGAAGATGGAAGACGTATAAGGGTATCTGAGATAAATAAAGAAGAGCTTGCTGAGAAGATACAGACAGGATGGGTCGTTGAGAGGCAGCTTATGGATGGCGATATAGTCCTCTTCAACAGACAGCCTTCCCTGCACAAGATGAGTATCATGGCTCACAAGGTAAAGGTCCTTCCTTACAAGACCTTCAGGCTGAACCCGGCAGTATGCCCGCCATACAACGCTGACTTCGATGGTGACGAGATGAACATGCACGTCCTGCAGACGGAGGAATCCAGGGCTGAGGCAAGCATCCTCATGCAGGTACAGGAGAACATCCTCTCCCCGCGTTTCGGAGGACCTATCATTGGTGGTATACATGACCACATATCAGGGCTTTTCCTGCTCACGAGAAACGAGAACAGTATTACCAAGACTGCTGCACTTGAGCTACTGAGGAAGTCAGACATAAGGGTCCTGCCGGAGCCTTCAAGCTACACCGCAGATGGCGAACCCCTCTGGAACGGAAAGCAGATATTCAGCCAGATAATGCCCAAAGGACTTTATCTGGAATTTCCTGCACAGGTATGTTTCAAGTGTGATACATGCAAGAAGAGGAACTGCGAATACGAAGCTTACGTGGTCATAGAAAATGGTGAGATGATACAGGGAACCATTGACGAGCAGGCCATAGGCGCCTTCAAGGGCAAGATCCTTGACAAGGTTGTCAAGGAATACGGCACTGAAGCCGGGGCCAAATTCGTGGATGACTTCACAAGACTTGCAATACGCGGTATCATGAAGACAGGCCTTAGTTTTGGAATTAGTGACGAGGACATACCGACCACAGCCAAGATGCAGATCGCCAACCTTCTGAATGAGGCCGAGGAGAATGTCCAGCGGCTTATTCAGGCTTATGAGGCAAAGGAGCTCGAAGCACTGCCAGGACGTACGATGGATGAGACCATTGAAATGAAGATCATGCAGGAACTGGGTAAAGCCAGGGACCAGACCGGTAATATTGCAGGAAGGCAGCTGGGTCTTGAGAACTCTGCAGTTATAATGGCAAAGTCAGGAGCCAGAGGTTCAATGCTTAACCTTACCCAGATGGCTGCCTGTGTCGGACAGCAGGCAGTTCGTGGTGAGAGGATCAGAAGAGGATACAACGGAAGAACCCTCCCTCACTTTGACAAAGGTGACCTCGGTGCCGATGCGCGTGGTTTCGTCAAGGCCAGTTACAAGAGCGGACTCAATCCGACCGAGTATTTCTTCCACGCAATCGGTGGACGAGAAGGTCTTGTGGATACTGCGGTGCGTACATCACAGTCAGGTTACCTGCAGAGGAGACTTGTGAATGCATTGCAGGACCTTGAGGTACAGTATGACGGATCCGTCCGTGAGACACGCGGCGTCATCGTACAGTTCAAGTACGGAGAAGACGGCATAGACTCCACAAAGAGTGACTACAGCAAGCCGGAAGCTGTGCATCGTATAGTAAGGACGGTTACAGGAAGAGAGGTGAACTAAAGATGAGCATTAGTGAAGCTACTATAGATTCAATGATCGGACAGCTGGACCTTCCGAAGAACATAATGAAGACCCTTAAGGATGATGCCATCAAGGCAGCAGTTACAAAGAAGGAGCTTGAGGAGATTATCGAGCGCCTTCTGGAAAGCTACCAGTATGCCCTCGTGGAGCCATGTGAAGCAGTGGGTGTCGTTTCAGCACAATCTATCGGTGAGCCGGGAACGCAGATGACGATGCGTACCTTCCACTACGCAGGTGTCGCTGAAATTAACGTTACACTTGGTCTGCCCAGGCTTATCGAGATAGTTGACGCAAGGAAATTGCCAAGCACACCTATGATGACAATTGCACTGGAATCAGGATATGCGACCGATAGGGACCTGGCCCGTGCCCTTGCGTGGGAAATTGAGGCAACGCATATAGAGAACCTTGCAGATATAACGACAGATCTCGCTAATATGCAGCTTATCATCGACCTCAATGAGAAGAACCTGGTACAGAGGTCACTCACACCGGATCTGATCGCTGAGAAGATACGTGATGAGATGGATGTTGTCGTAACTGTTTCCGGCAATATCTCAAACCAGATAATACTGACACCGAATGCTCCTTCTTATAGGGAGCTACTCCAGCTTGCCAAGAACATCCATACTATCACCCTCAAAGGCATTGAAGGTATCAAGAGAGTCGTTATCAGAAAAGATGGCGAAGAGTACACCCTATATACGGAAGGATCACAGCTTAAGGAAGTCCTGCAGATAGAGGGAGTAGATGTCACGAGGACATATACCAACAATGTAGAGGAGATCTATGATGTATTTGGTATCGAGGCTGCAAGGAATGCGATCATCACTGAGGCCAACAATACCCTTGGAGAGCAGGGCCTTACTGTCGATATCAGACATATCATGCTCGTATCAGACATAATGTGCTGTGACGGCGAGGTAAAGCAGATTGGCAGACACGGAATTTCAGGAGAGAAGGCCAGTGTATTTGCCCGTGCAGCTTTCGAAGTTACTGTGAACCACCTCCTGGATGCAGGAATGCGCGGGGACCTCGATGAGCTCAATGGTGTTACGGAGAACATTATAGTAGGACAGCCGATCAAGCTTGGTACAGGCGATGTCCACCTTATTTCCAGGTAAACAGTATCATGTTGTTCCATATGAGCAACCAGAAACTACATATAAGGATTCAATTATTAGGATACAATCTAAACACATTATAAACGAGTTGATGTAAATGGATATTAACATTGATAAAGCACTTATCAAAGTCATCAGAACCGGCAAGGTCATAATAGGATCAAACCGTACCGTCGATGCCGCCATGAACAATGAGGCAAAAATGGTTGTACTGGCTGCAAACTGCCCCAAAGATGTCAGAGCAAAGATAGAAAGCACAAATGTGCCCATACTGAACTATAAAGGAACAGGTATGGAACTGGGACCTGCATGTGGTAAGCCGTACATCATCGCTGCAATGGCTATCATTGAAAGCGGTGAATCGGACATACTCGCTGCATCTTAAAGGGAGTTGCCGTATTTGAGTGAGATCAAGCTGTCTACAGAAGGGCTGAGATATATAGCTTTATTTGAAGAACTGACAAAGGCAACTGTCAAGGATTGTATAATCGATGACGGGCGCATAATATATGTGATCAAGGCAGGCGACATGGGAGCTGCCATCGGAAAGAATGGCGATCACATAAACCGCGTCAAAAAAACTGTGGACAAACAGATCGATCTCGTGGAATATTCTGACGAGCCGGTCGCATTCATCAAGAATGCCTTCAGCCCCATAACAGTCAGGTCAGTTAATATTGTGGACAGGAACAACAAGCGATTAGCTTATGTAGAAGTACCCAATAAGGACAAAGGACTTGCCATTGGACGAAATGGAAAAAACATACAGAAGGTTAAGCTTGTTGCAAAGCGGCATCATGACATAGATGACGTAATACTTCAGTGATCACAATTATAACTTTAAATCAACTCATAGATATAATCAGAGGAATTAACATGCCAAATGGAAAGTATGCAGCTCACACACTTCAGAGCATTCGTAAGAACGCAAGGTGGAAAGACTCCTATTACAACAGGCGCACACTCGGACTGGACGTAAAGGCCGATCCGCTCGGTGGCGCACCGCAGGGACGAGGAATTGTCCTTGAGAAAGTGGGTGTCGAAGCAAAACAGCCGAACTCGGCTATCAGGAAATGCGTAAGGATCCAGCTCATCAAGAACGGACGTCAGGTGTCAGCATTCTGCCCTGGTGACGGAGCTATTAACTTCATCGATGAACACGACGAAGTAACTGTAGAGAGGATTGGTGGCCGTATGGGCGGTGCAATGGGTGATATTCCCGGAGTGCGCTTCAAGGTAATTGCCGTAAACAATGTATCTCTCAGGGAAATGGTCATCGGCCGCAAGGAAAAACCAAGGAGATAATATTATGTTAAAGTTATTCGGCAAATGGGACCTCACTGAGGTAGAAGTTGGGGACCAGGGAATCAGGAAATACGTCAATATCGACCCCGTAATAGTTCCCCACAGCAATGGAAAGCATGCCAAGCAGCAGTTCAATAAATCCGAGATATGCATCGTTGAGCGCCTCGTCAACAACATGATGAGGGAAGAGACCAACACAGGAAAGAAACAGAATGCAATGGCTGTTGTAAGCGAGGCCCTTGACATAATCCACACAAAGACAAAGAAGAATCCGGTACAGGTCCTTGTAGAAGCTATCTCCAATGCAGGACCCCGGGAAGAGGTCGTAAGACTCAAGTACGGCGGCATATCCGTCCCAAAAGCAGTCGACACTTCATCCCAGAGACGTGTGGACACTGCGCTCAGGTATATCTCCATGGGTGCAAAACAGGCTTCATTCAAGTCAAAGAAGAGTGCCGCAAGCGCCCTGGCTGCAGAGATACTCGCTGCTGCAAACCGGGATGCAAAATGCTTCTCCATCAACAGGAAAGATGCTAAGGAAAGAGTCGCAAAGGCAGCACGTTAACGCTGACCTTTACGTTTAGCCAATTATAGGAAAGGTAATCAATATGGGCAGAAGAAAGAAGATGGTGGAGCGTGTGACTGCGCTCATGAACGAGCCAGAGAAGATACGTAACATTGGTATCGTTGCACACATAGACCACGGAAAAACCACTTTGTCTGACAATCTCCTTGCAGGAGCAGGCATGATCTCAAAAGAGCTTGCAGGCAAGCAGCTCTTCATGGACTCCGATGAAGAAGAGCAGCAGAGAGGTATTACAATTGATGCATCCAACGTTTCAATGGTGCACCAGTACGATGGTGTTGACTACCTTATCAACCTCATCGACACACCAGGTCACGTAGACTTTGGTGGCGACGTCACTCGTGCAATGCGCGCCGTGGACGGAGCAGTCGTGGTCATTGATGCCGTGGAAGGCACAATGCCGCAGACTGAAACTGTGCTCAGGCAGGCCCTCAGGGAACATGTCAAGCCAGTATTGTTCATTAATAAGGTAGACCGCCTTATCAATGAACTTAAGGTAGACTCCCAGGAAATGCAGATCAGGCTCGGAAAGCTTATCGACCACGTGAACAAGCTCATCAAGGGTATGAACGAGGAACGATACAAGGCAGGCTGGAAAGTAGATGCTGCACAAGGTACCGTTGCTTTCGGTTCAGCTCTTTACAACTGGGCCATCAGTGTGCCCATGATGAAGAAGACCGGCATCAGCTTCAATGATGTTTATAACTACTGCCGTGAGGGAGATATGAAGACACTTGCTGACAAGTGCCCACTTCACGAAGCAGTTAACGACATGGTCATCAGGTTCCTTCCAAACCCACTGCAGGCCCAGGAAGGCAGGACCAATGTCATCTGGCACGGCGACAGGCAGTCACCAATTGCAAGGTCAATGGCAACTGCGGACGCAAAGGGAGACCTTGCATTCATGGTCACTGACATATCCATGGACCCACATGCAGGAGAAGTCGCAACAGGAAGACTGTTCAGCGGTTCCCTCACCCGTGGTATGGAAGTATATGTAACTGGTGCCGCCAAGACGAACAGGGTCCAGCAGGTAGGTATCTTTATGGGTCCGGAGAGACTCGAAGTGGAGATTATACCTGCAGGTAACATTGCAGCAGTCACCGGCCTGAGAGACGCGTTCGTCGGTTCCACTGTAACCACACTGGACGGAATGACACCGTTTGAGAGCATAAAGCACGCAAGCGAACCTGTGGTGACGGTAGCCGTTGAAGCTAAGCACATGAAAGACCTTCCAAAGCTCGTTGATGTGCTCAGACAGGTAGCAAAGGAAGACCCCACACTTTCGATCACGCTCGACGAAGAGACCGGCGAGCACCTGATGGCAGGCATGGGCGAACTGCACCTTGAGGTCATTGCTCACAGGATAGAGCGTGACAAGAAAGTAGAGATCACAACCACACCTCCGATAGTGGTATACCGTGAAACCATCCGTGGAAAGGCAGGCCCTGTTGAAGGTAAGTCACCAAACAGGCACAACCGGTTCTACGTGCACATCGAACCTCTCGAGGAAGATGTCAGGGGCCTTATCAGAAGCGGTGAGATCTCCATGCGTATGCCTGAGGTCGAGCGCAGGGAAAAGCTCATGGCAGCAGGCATGGAAAAGGACGAGGCAAAGAGCATCGTAGACATCTTTGAAAGCAACATCTACCTTGACATGACCAAAGGTATCCAGCACCTGAGCGAGACTATGGAACTCATTCTTGAAGGCTTCCATGAGGTAATGAAGGCAGGACCCCTCTCAAGGGAACCATGCATGGGAATAAAAGTGAAGCTTGTAGATGCAAAGCTGCACGAGGACGCTGTCCACAGAGGGCCGGCACAGATCATCCCTGCATCCAGGCAGTCCATCCAGGCTGCAATGCTCATGGCAGACGATACACTCCTGGAACCATACCAGAAAGTGTTCATCCATGTGCCACAGGACCAGATGGGTGGAGCGGCCAAAGAGATCCAGGGTCGCCGTGGTATCATTTACAACATGACCTCTGAAGGCGATATGACGGTCATCGAGTCCAAAGCACCGGTGTCCGAGTTGTTTGGATTTGCCGGAGACATCAGGTCCGCAACAGAAGGCCGCGCAATGTGGAGCACTGAGTTTGCAGGATTTGAGACCCTCCCGACAAACCTTACTGTCGAAATCATTGGTTCCATAAGACAGAGGAAAGGTCTGAAGAAGGAGCTTCCACAAGCAGCCGACTATCTAAGCCCGTGATGACAGAGGTTGCAGCATTGGCTGCAAACTCTTTTCGTCAGAAAGGTTTAAACGTGTAAACGTCTATTAGGTCAAAATCAAATTAGAGTATTTATAATCAAATATAGGAGATATGAAAATGGCAGCTGTCAAACCACACCTGAATTTAGCAGTCATCGGTCACATTGACCACGGCAAGTCTACCCTTGTCGGAAGACTGATGTTCGAAACAGGAGCAGTCCCTGCTCACCTGATCGAGAAATACAAAGCAGAAGCAAGAGAGAAAGGAAAGGAATCTTTCGCCTTCGCATGGGTCATGGACTCACTTAAGGAAGAGCGTGAGAGAGGTATTACTATCGATATCGCTCACAGAAGATTCGACACTGACAAATACTACTTCACAGTCGTGGACTGTCCAGGTCACCGTGACTTCGTTAAGAACATGATCACCGGTGCATCCCAGGCAGACGCAGCTATCCTTGTAGTCGCTGCACCTGATGGTGTAATGGCCCAGACCAAGGAGCACGTGTTCCTGTCCAGGACCCTTGGTATCAACCAGCTGATCATTGCTGTCAACAAGATGGATGCATCAAAATACAGCCAGGAGAGATACGAGCAGGTCAAGAAAGAAGTAGGACAGCTTCTCGGAATGGTAGGATTCAAGGCCAGTGAGATCCCATTCATCCCAACATCAGCATTTGAGGGCGACAACATGTCCAAGAAGAGCGCAAACACTCCCTGGTACACCGGCCCAACCATCCTCGAGTCACTTAACGCACTCAAAGAACCAGAGAAGCCAGACAAGCTCCCACTCAGGATCCCTGTGCAGGATGCATACACCATCTCCGGTATCGGAACTGTGCCTGTGGGCAGAGTTGAGACAGGTATAATGAAGAAGGGTGACACTGTCATCTTCAACCCAAGCGGTGTAAGCGGTGAAGTCAAGTCAATTGAAATGCACCATGAAGAAGCACCTCAGGCTGGACCTGGTGACAACATTGGCTGGAACGTAAGAGGCGTAGGCAAGAACGATGTCCGCAGAGGAGATGTCTGTGGCCCGACAGCAAACCCACCATCCGTTGCAGATGAATTCACTGCACAGATAGTTGTGCTCCAGCACCCATCCGCTATCACAGTAGGCTACACACCAGTATTCCACTGCCACACTGCACAAACTGCATGCACACTGCTTGCTATCAATAAGAAACTTGATCCCAAGTCAGGCCAGGTAAAGGAAGAGAATCCAACCTTTATCAAGGCAGGAGATGCAGCAATCGTTACCATTAAGCCAACAAGGCCAATGGTTATCGAACCAGTAAAGGAAATCCCACAGCTCGGAAGGTTCGCCATCCGTGACATGGGTATGACCATTGCTGCTGGCATGTGCATAAGTGTCACACTGAAGAAATAAGACATTTACCTATTTCTTTTTTAGGAGACGAACATGTCACAGAAAGCTAGAATAAGATTATCAGGAATCAGCCCGGTTAACCTTGATGGTGTTTGCGATCAGGTAAAAGCTATCGCAGAGAGAACAGGAGTAAGTATCTCAGGGCCGGTTCCACTACCTACTAAAAAGATGGTAGTTCCGGTCAGGAAGAGTCCAAGCGGCGACGGTACCGCAACATGGGACCACTGGGAAATGCGTGTTCACAAGAGGCTCATCGATATTGCAGCAGATGAACGTGCACTCAGGCAGCTAATGCGCATCCAGGTCCCAAAGGACATCAACATCGAGATAGTACTACAGAACTAAAAAACGTATAGTTATTGTAAAACAATAACTATCATCACCTACTCGTTACAGAATATATTCTGTAACAACCCAATTCTTCTTTTGATTTATTTTCAAAGACGTGAGTTTATGCTATTTCAAATGCCAAAGTCATTCATAGGCACTCAAAGTCCAAGAAAAGATATATATAATAAAAATTCTCAATTGTGAATCCGTGTATGTGACTTCAGTCCAAAAGCACAAAAAAATAATCGCTCTATAAGGTATTACTCATGACTGATATTCAAATAAGGACAAAGGACACTGAATCTATAATCAAGGATATACTCAGGCTCAAAGAAGAGAAGGACGCGGTGATCCTTGCGCACAACTACCAGATCGCAGATGTGCAGGACATTGCTGATTTCATCGGAGACTCGCTGGAGCTCTCAAGAAAAGCAGCTACCCTTGATAATGAAGTCATTGTTTTTTGCGGCGTGGACTTTATGGCAGAGACAGCAGCCGTCCTGTCGCCTGAAAAGACAGTGTTGTTACCAGCCCCTGATGCCAACTGTCCTATGTCAGACATGATCACCGCAGGTGAATTGCGTGTCCTCAAGGAAAGATTCCCTGAAGCCGCCGTTGTCTGCTATGTGAACACCAGTGCCGAGGTAAAGGCTGAAAGCGACATCTGCTGCACTTCCGCAAATGCCGTGAAGGTCGTGGAGTCACTTAAAGAGAAACAAGTCCTTTTCGTCCCGGACAGGAACCTTGGACGCTATGTAGCCAGATTCACGGACAAGGAGATACTCCCATGGGAAGGTTTCTGTTTCGTACATGACAGGATAACTTCCGATGATGTAATGCGCGCCAGGGAGGCGCATCCTGAGGCAGAATTGCTTGTCCATCCTGAGTGCAGGCCGGAAGTCATTGATCTTACAGACCACGTATTCTCCACATCCGGAATGATAAAGCATGTGTGCTCAAGTGACAAAAAGGAGTTCATTATAGGAACCGAGGTAGGTATACTGCACCGCATGGAAAAGGACTGTCCGGACAAGTCCTGCTATCCGTTATCTTCCGGCGCCATCTGTGCGACTATGAAAAGAACGGATATCCAGAAAGTGCACAGGGCCCTTGAAACTCTCACACCCAGGGTAACAGTGCCTGAAGAAGTTGCAGAAAGGGCACGCATGGCTATCCAGAGGATGCTCGATATTAAATAACTTAAATAACCCGGTTTTTACACATCTGCAGAGCCATGCCCGCATACTTCACAGTCACAGCGCCTGCTGAACCTTAAAGTGTCCATCTCGGCCAGGAGGCCATTCCATATAAGAAGGCGGTCCGTGAGCAGTTTGCCTGCTCCCACCAGGTATTTGATAACCTCGTTGGCCTGTATCATGCCGATAATACCAGGGGTCACCCCCACCACCGGAAATACCTCTGTCGGCGGAGCACAGGGAAAGATACAGCTAAGGCACGCGGACTTTCCAGGAATCACAGTTGTTGCCTGGCCGTCAAAACCTCGTATAGCACCATGGATGAGCGGAATATTTTTCTCATGGGCTGTGCGGTTGAGCAGGTAGCGTGTCGGATAGTTGTCCATGGCATCCACGATCAGGTCTGCATCACCGACAAGTTCAGAAATGTTTGTTTGATCTATGACCTGGCATAAGGCTTCTATCTCGATATGCGGGTTGATGGCAAGCAGTTTCTCTTCAACAGACCTGACCTTCTCTTTTCCGATGTCCTGCTCCCAATGAAGCACCTGCCTGTTCAGGTTGGAACGCTCTACAAGGTCCTTGTCCACTATTCTGAGATAGCCCACTCCTGCCGCTGCAAGATACAGCGCCACAGGACATCCCAGGCCGCCTGCACCTGCTATGAAAACCCGGGCTTTTTTCAGACGCTCCTGACCGTCCTTACCAAAGAGCATGACCTGCCTTGCATAGCGTTCAAGTTCAACTTCAGTTAGCATGACCTATCCTTTCCTCTCAAAGCACAAAAACTTGATCCCAAACTGAAGGAGCAGACCTTCTTGATGGTATTAAACAATTTGAAGCTCATATTTCTCGGCAATTTCCTGGAACGAGTCCGCAAGATACCTCATCTTTTCCCATGACAGGCCATAGGTATTCAGCTTCCACATGCGTGTCGCGCCTGCAAACTCTCCTGCGATGCCTCTTTTTGAAAGCTCGTCGGACAGGAAGAAACCTCTCCTCTTATGGCTTTGAGCCACCACATCGAAGCTGCCGGTGGTATCTACCTTCGAAAGAGTATGCTTCCGGGGATATTCAGACATGACCCGGCTACCCTGGATGGACAGCAGCCTTTCCATGAAGAAGTTAGACTTTTTAACCTCCTCATCCCAATGCAGTGTTCGCTCTTTGACCACAGGGAAGGAAGCCATCATCCCCATGAGCGTAGATCCCATAAGAGTGCAGCCCAGCATTTCCACTTCCTTTATGCCGAACTTGCGTTTGGTGACATCCCCTGTCATCTGTGTTGTCCTGAACACCACATCAGCCCATTCATCAGTGGTCGCAAGCACACCTGAAGGAGCGGGAGAAGCCATACTCTTATGACCAGAACCCACTACAAAGTCAGCCCCCATCTTCTTACCATCCACCGGCATGACGCCCACTGTATATGCACCGTTGTAAAGCAGAGGGATATCGTACTGGTGGGCGACCTTTGATATGCCGCGTACATCGTGCTCGTTGGCGAACTGGTAGTCAAAATGGTCTATCATGACAAGCTTTGGCAATTTTCCGGTCTCGATGATTACGGTTTCTATCTTCTCAGCAACAGCATCCGGAGTTATCTTGTTCCCGGCACTTACCGGAACCTCCTTCACGATACCACCTGCCTCTTCCACGGCAAGGAATTCCGTGTAGTGGGCAAGTCCGGACACTATCACAGAGTCACCCGGCCCTACAAGACTGGATGCCACAGCCTGGAAACCTCTCCTGGCGCCGGGAACCACGCGAGCGGTGTCCATGTTAAGGAAAGCTGCAAGCTCGGTGTGGAAATCAGCAATCGGGGGTTTTGAGATCTTATCCAGGCGGAAGGGCTTGCGGCAGTTGTCACAGGCTGAATAGCCGTCCCCGTAGGCTATGAGGGCCTTGCGGGCCTCAGGTGTGAGCCTGCCGGCAGCCTGGATGGGCTGTATATTGATGTACTCTTCCTCACGGCTACGAATTTCCATGTTACCGGCTATCCTGGTCACCTCAGGAGAGCCTGTGCCAGCTTCCAGATCATTGATAATTGCCTTCACTCTGCTCATCTGCTCGTGGAATCTGTCCCCTTCATGCAAACCTATGCCATCAGGCACGGAGTCACGAAGCGTTTGGCGGACATCTTCCAGGGCAAAGAGCGCCTCGAATGTTTTCTGAACCCTTATATCCAAGTTGAATACCCCTATGACTTTATTCTTTAATTTTAAATCACAATTGTGAATTAAGTATTTAACAATTGTGAATATATAAAGTTAATGAGGTATTGAAGCAACACAAAGCTCAAAGCCGAAAAATACTTTAAGCCATGAACTCAATCCACAATTGTGAAAACTATCCGGGAGACGCACATTCCAGCAAATGGAAGATTGGAGACTGAATTATGAAATTACCCTGTGAAAAGGTTGTATGGGATGTTCTGCCTGCCATCAGGGCAGCAATTGCCGAAGAGCTTGCAAACTGCGGCCTTACGCAACAGGAGATAGCCAGGGAACTGGACATGGCGCCTTCTGCGGTCTCACAATACCTTTCCAAGAAAAGAGGCTATCGAATAGTTTTCGAAGATGATGTAAAGGAGTCCATAAGCCAGCTGGCCCTGGACATTAAAGAAAAGCGTGTTACAGATATTGTGCCCAGGGTATGCCGTATATGTACGCAGTTACGAGCTGAGGGAAACAGGTGCGGTGGTCACGATACCGGTTAAGCCTTACCTTCAGAGACATCTGGTCGGCATTACATCAATAGAGGGCGGTCGCTTTGAGAAACACTGAGCTCAGAAAGGATTTTCCTCTCCTTAACGATGTCATCTATTTCGATAATGCAGCTACCAGCCTCATACCTGAACCTGTAATCGATATAATGAATGAGTTTGAGAGGATGTACAGGGCAAATGTGGGGAGGGGAGTGCACAGGCTGACCAGCGTCGCTTCACAGAAATACTTTAATGCGCACCAGAAGGTCGCCCGTTTCATAGGAGCTGATGCAGGCACTACAGTGCTTACAAAAAACACCACTGAAGCTATCAATATGGTAGCATGTGGCCTTAAATGGAGCAAAGGAGACAGCATCGTGACAACTGCCATAGAGCACCATTCCAATTTCCTCCCATGGATGCGCCTTCGTCAAAGAGGAGTCGGGATGAACGTGATTATGCCACAATCCGACGGCACGTTCGACCTTTCGGACTTTGAGCTTGCAATTAATGACAATACGCGCCTTGTAGCCGTTTCCCATGCATCCAATGTACTTGGCACTATCCTGCCGGTGAAGGAAATTGCCGCCATATGTGAAGAACATGCCACCAGATTACTCGTCGACGGCGCTCAGTCAGCACCGCACCTGCCGGTTAACGTCATGGATATCGGCTGCGATTATTTCTGCTTTTCAGGACACAAGATGCTCGGTCCCACAGGTACAGGAATACTCTGGATGAAGGATAACAACATCAGCCCTCTCCTTGTAGGAGGAGGGATGATAGAAAGCGTCTCAATTGAGGAATATACGCTTACAGAAGGCTACCAGCGCCATGAAGCCGGAACACCGCACATAGCGGGAATGATAGGCCTCGGAGGCGCTGCGGAATACCTGGAGAAGGCAGGCATGAATGACATAAAGAAACATGAGGAGGAACTTACCCGCAAGCTCCTCACGGGACTTGCCTCACTGGAACATGTCCATATCTACGGACCTGAAAATGATAAGGACAGAATAGGCGTCGTCTCTTTCAATATAGAAGGCATGCATCCCCATGAAGTCTCCCACATACTCGACGAGGCCTCTTCGATCATGACCCGATCAGGAGAACACTGCTGTCAGCCGCTGATGAAGTATCTGGGGCTTCCCGGCGGGACCGTCCGGGTGAGTCTATACCTGTACAATACCGAAGAAGAGATCGACCTGTTACTGGATACCCTTGAGGAACTTACACGGAGGTTGTAACATCTTTAAAGAAATTCCCTGCATTAAAGGAGAAGGAGAGTCATTCTCGCAGGAGATGCACCCGGTCATTGAAGAGATGCCTCTTGCAGTAAACGTTAATGGACGACATGCCCTTACAGCTATGACAAGCCCGGTGATGCTAAGGGAATTTGTGACGGGCTTCCTTTACACCGAACGTATCATCAAAGGCATTGAAGAGATAGAATCCATCAGAATAGAAGGCAACACCGCCGATGTTCTTACAAGAAATCCGTTCAAGATACTCATGTCACACAAAACCGTCCTTAGCGGATGCGGCGGCAGTATGTCTTTCCTGGATATAGGGAAGCTTCCTCAGATAAACTCCAAACTCTCCATTAGTGCGCAGGACATCGGAGATGCTGTCAGAGAGGCACTTGATTCAAAACTGCATGTCAAGACAGGAGGTATCCATGTTGTGGCACTCTATGGACCTGGCGGAAAGATACAGGTCATTGAGGACATCGGCAGGCACAATGCACTTGACAGGGCCATCGGATACGCGCTTGAACAAGGCATTGACCTTTCAGGCACCTATGTGATCTGTTCCGGACGCATATCCTCTGAGATGGTCAGGAAATGCCTGGTGGCAAATATACCCATCATAGTATCAAGGGGAGCCACGACTACGCTCGCCGTCGATATTGCAAAAGCGCGCGGACTGACCGTAGTAGGGTTTGTCAGGGGAAAGAAGATGAACGTCTACTCTGGCGGGGAGAGGATATCCGATATCCCGGCCAATGATGCTGCATACGTGGCAGAGGTGACAGATGAAGGAACAGAAGAGAACACGGAAGATCAAAAGATGTAATGAGGTCATCCTCCAAAGACCACATGAATTATCCTGATCTCTGCACCATTTTCAAGAATCCTGTCCTCCGGTATAACCTCGCCGTTCATCACAACAAGCACCTCACTCTGGCTGATACCCAACTGCCGGAGCAGTCCTTCCACCGAAATTGGACCTGTGCTTATATCCTCTGTTTTTCCTGAAGGGAGTTTTATCTTCATTTGTTATCACTTTTGAATACAATGGTCAGGCCGATGTATGGATGCAGACCGTTAAAGCCAGGACCCGGATTCGAACCGGGATGGAATCGCTCTGCAGGCGATTGCGTAGCCGCTCCGCCATCCTGGCATATTCACAATTGTGAATTGTAAGAATGTCATTCATTATAAAGATTGCGACCTTGTGAAGATGTCGACAGCAGATTTATTATCAATGAGGTGCATCCATGACACGCCCGGCAGATTTTCAACACGGACCTGTAGTGTAGCGGATATCACTTAAGCCTCCGGAGCTTAGAACCCGGGTTCGAGTCCCGGCAGGTCCGTAAAAGAAAAGGCATAGAATTGTGCAGAAAACGCCTTTTTCATCCAGATTCATAAAAATATGACGGGAAAATAGAATATAGGAGGTAGTACAAGGCATCCTCCGCCACCACGCTTCAGGATGCCTTATATTTCCGTTCTGCAATGTTCCCCAACACCACAGTCGGTGATTTCTGTTGATAACCCAAGCGCATACTCCCAGCGCCCACAATAAAAGATTAGTCTTTATGTTACTTAACATAAACCTGATTAAATTTAATGAGTAACAGTGTTTTTCAAATGCCTTTTAAATTATAGTTATTAACCAAACATTTATTACTTAATAAGTATAACTATATTTCATGGCTAAACCAGAACAAATTCTGATAGAGCATCATCTTTCATC
>NZ_JAUXNK010000082.1 GCF_030682845.1 Methanolobus sp.
TGTCGGGTAAGTCGGGAGGATTGCTCCTCCTTTCTCCCCTAAGAACGGTGCGTGAAGGTTTCCCTTCACACCGCTCAAGCATCTCATAACCTTTTCAGGCAGCGGTTATTTTCGGATTGTTGGCATGATATTGTCTATGACAATGTTCATGTGTATAGACTAAGTTTAATACCCTGTTATCATTGTGATTTCCATTTGTGTGATGTAGAGGTCTATCATCAGCATTAGTGTTAATGTCAATCAGTAGATTACAGATGGGGCATTTGCCTTTCTGATTTTCCCATACTTTCTTGAATTTTCCAGATAATTTTTTGATCCCTTGATTGAACTTGCGTTTCACAAAGTAGTCTCTATCTAGGTATGGGTTTTTATCAAATTTTATTTGAGGGTTTCTAACTATCTTTTTGTCTGATAAGAGTTTTAGTCTTTTATCATTGGTTGAGAATACCCAATTTCTGGTATCTTTTCTGTGCCAATATTTATTGGCAATCCAGTGTTTATTTTTCATTGGGTGTCTTCTCTTAGCCCATTTCCATAGGATATTCCATATCCTGCTGTCAAGTAATTGGAATATTTCTTTGGATACTACTCCTTGATGGTGATTTGACCATCCAGTAATGATTGGGTTAAGGGTTTCTATTAGGGATTCCTGTTTCCAATCTTTTCCTTTTTTGATTGAGTCACTGATTTTCTTAGTAACTTTCTCAATGGATTTCTTGGACGGTTTGATTAGGAGTTTCCCTTTGTATTTTTTGAAATTCCAACCTAAAAAGTCAAAACCATCGTCTATATGAGTTATCATTGTTTTGTCTTCCGATAGTTCTAAACCTCTATCCTTTAGGAAGTCTTTAATCAGTCCTTTAACGTCTTCTGCTATTTCTTTTGTTTTTGCAGTTACGATAAAATCATCAGCGTATCGAACAAAGTTAACTTTGTGTTTTCTTCGATAGTCTGAATCGATTTTTCCGCTTTTTCCTCGATGATATTTATCAGCCAGTAGGCTTTCAATTCCATCTAGGGTCATGTTAGCCAACATTGGTGATATTATACCACCTTGTGGTGTTCCTGCTCTTGTTGGGAATAGAGTTCGGTCAAATACAAATCCTGCTTTGAGGAATTGTTTGAGAACTGATATATCCATAGGGATGTTGTCTAGTAACCATTGGTGGCTGATGTTGTCAAAGCATCCTCGGATATCGCCTTCCAGTATCCATTGTGCAGACCTTTTTTGAGACATGTTGTTGAAGATTTGACTACATGCATCATGTGTACTTCTGAATTTTCTAAATCCAAAAGACCTTTGATCTGCTGTGACTTCTGCAATCGGACTTAGTGCTAATGCATAGAGTGATTGCATAGCCCTATCATACATGGATGGGATACCTAACGGTCGTTTCTTTGAAGACCCATATTTCTCGATATAAACTCTTTTCAATGGTTTTGCCTTATATCTCCTATCAGTTAGACTTAGGGCAGCTTTCATCTTGGTACTAGGAGTATTCCATAGTTCACCATCGATTCCTGCTGTCCTTTTCCCTTTATTCAAAATCACATTCCTGACAGCTAACAGTTTAGCGTAGTGGGAATGCGTTAGCAAATAACTTAGTCTCTTAACTAAATTCCATTTTCCTTTAATAACTGCTTTCGTGATCCTGACTTGTATTCTATTAACATGCATTTCAACGGAATTCCAGTTGATGTTATTCCAGTTGGGCATATCTGTAAGCTTCTCGCTGGTCGATTTAGCGGTTACATCATTGTTATCTCTCCTTTCGGAAGTAGTACTCTTGTACTCATTCCATGCAGAGGGATTGCCAATAAGTGCTTCTGCTTTTTCGGTTAGCGTATTTGAATAACTTACATTCATAGTTATACCTTCATTTTCACGTTTTGATACCATAGAGTAAGTCTGCATCCTTTCGGATTAGGGCAAATCCTGAACCCCTATACATACCATTGCAGTCTGTCATTCGCTTTTTACTCTCTCCTTTACCCTCCATGTCATGGTTATCCTTTACAGGATTTCTACCCTGAAGGGAACATATAGGGCTTACCAAGTTCCATAATATGAATAATTGTGAATACCTTAGAAGCCATCTATAAACCGAGAATCATATGTCCATTTCCCAATATGTCGGAAGAGCCATATTGGTCTAACTCTGTACCTTTTGGTTCAAGCGTATCAATCTAATTTCGCTTGTTCAATTTCACGGCTCTTACAATGGTTCATTTTATATTCTTCATAGTACTCTTACCCTAGCAGATTATTCAGATTAGACTTCTGAACTTCTCCACATTGTCCTATGAGCTTTATACCCCAATGTTACCAATTTGACGCATATCATAGTAGGATTATCCCA
>NZ_JAUXNK010000084.1 GCF_030682845.1 Methanolobus sp.
TCCCAATTAAATCCCGTAACCCCGCACATTTTACCACACACTATGTTATTTTTGATTATTTATAAGAGTTTTGCAGTTCCAGATTACTGTAACTGCTTCTATACAATCTGATTTTCATTTTCTCTCCCCTGAACTTTTATCATATGTAGGTTGCAATGCTACTGGAATCGTATATCTTGCTGTACCTGTCCAGGGATTGCCATAGTTCGCTATCCGGATAATAATATTCAAGAGCTCCACCCATGCTGGGCCATTTTACGAATCCCCCATCACTGATCAGAAATCGCAGTGGCCTTCCCTCAAGCTCTCCTTTTCGTATCAGGATCACATCCGAAGAGCTGCTTCTTAGGAAATTCATATTCTGGGAGTCCACTTCCAGTATATGGCTTCTCTCCCTGTAAGTGGCGACATCCATGTATCTGGTTGTAACGAAATCTGACATCACAAACCCTTGCGATGTATTGCCTGCATGATCGAACCCGTTCACCTCTTCTTCAGTAACATAGAATGTATAGAATGGTCGCTTTACGATCGGATTGTCCGAGGCAATAAAATCGTTTGACACCGACAGGAACACCAGCACCATGAAAAGGATTATCAGGGCGCTCTTTAGGGGTTTTTTGGACCTGGCATAGATGGTGTAGAATCCCAGGGACACTCCAATGGTGATTATAAAGAAAACATATGCTCCGAACCTGTCAATATTGAAGTTACCTCCAAGCTTTGTAATGAGCAGGCTCGGGCCTGGGAAGGACACAACGGTGAAGAGCAGTCCTGCCAGGCATATGATCTTTGCAGTCTGTGAGATATGGTCCTTCCTCACAGCTTCAAGTGCTCCTATCAGCAAAAAGAACAGGAGCGGCGAGTAGTGCAGGTAGTTGAACAGCTCATTCATGGGCGCCAGGAACACCCCGGTCGCTGTGATCTCGTCAGGTGCGGAAGCTGTTATGTTCCTTATGAGGGTCGCAAAAAGTTCCAGGGATATATACATCCAATACGATATCATTGCTATAAAGGCAAACACCAGGTAATCTCTGTCGACTATCTCCCGCTCATTCACAGCGCCGTATATTTTCTGGAGCACGAAAAGTACTACCAGCACCACCAGCACAAAAGGAATAGATACTGTGTGGAACACGATGATAGATACCGTCATTGCGATGGCCACCAGTGTAGCAGCCAAACTCCTGTGGTACAGCAGTGCAACTACAAGCAGCAGGCCTAAAAGGGAGATGGGGCTTCTTGAAAGGGCCGCTATCCCGTATTTGAGCACTTCCGGGTAGAATGCTACAAAGAGGGCTGCAATAAGCGCTATTTTTTCCTCGCTGAACAGCCTTTTTGAAAGAATGTATGCTCCCGGGGGGATGGCTGCAAAGATGATGCCGTTTATCAGGTACATCGCCTTGTAGAACACAACATCCAGGGCAGCTATCTTGTAAAAAGAGGCGCACAATATATGCCACAGGGGAAATGCCCTGTAGAGATCGAAGTGCTCATTGATGGTGCCTTCCTCCACAAGTATCTGGATCATCCATGAGTGAAAGAAGGAATCTGTTCTCTCGATAAAGAAAAAGTAGTTCAGGTTCACTCCCCAGATGAGGTCCAGCAATAAAAGGCTTGACTGGAACAGTATCAGCATTGACCTGTTTGTGTTGCTCGGGAAGAACAGGATCTGGAACAGTATTAACGTGGCCATGACAGTGATGACCGCATAGTAACTGTAAGGCCTTACATAGCTGGTATAAAGCAATATTACCGATATTGTCAGGAACATGAAAAAGGCTGCAGGGAACAGGTTATAATACTTTTCCTCTATCTCGTTGAAATGATATTCATTCTTGTTCTGCCTGATATATATCAGCGGGGCCAATATCATGGGAATGGCTAAGTATGAGCCAAGCATGGCCAGGTTTGCCTGTCCGGACATCAGCGGGACCGTCACTCCAATAATTGCAATTACGCAACTCCCCAAAAGTAAGACACTATAAGTGTTTTTATACCGATTGATATAATTCCCCAATTTACCTACCACCTTAAACCCACATTAAGTTTTCATAAAATGATTTAAATCCATCCCTCTTTTCTGGAAAGCCACAGTGTTATTCCCGTGAGCAGGATGTGTGTAAGCAGCCATGCGTATCCAAAGCCGATAAGCCCGTAATCCAGGATGAAAATGTAAGATAGTCCCAGTAAAAGGCAAAACCTTACAAAATTCAGTTTTATCAGGTTGCTTACCCTCATCTTTATATTAAGGATGGGAATGAACAGGTCGTGCAAAGCCACAAAGAAGCTTGACAGGACCAGTATATGCAAAAGCGGCAGGGCCTCAACGTAGTCCTTGCCAAATATCTGCAATACGAAACCACCGAAATAATATATGAACAGGACACTGGGCACCAGCACAATAATTATTGCTTTGCCTGATCTGAGGACATTCTTTTTGAGGTTCTCCCCATAGCTGCCCTCAATGAACAGCGAGGCGCTGAGGGACATAGGAGCTATCCAGATCAGGCTGCTCACGGCCATGGCGATATAATAAAAAGCTGCTTCCTGCTTGCCTATAAGGGTCAGTATTATAGGAGGCATCAGCAATGAAGGGCTTTCATACAACAGGTTTGAGACATAATTGCCGGAAGAGAACCGGAATGACCTTTTTAAGAAATCCCTGTTTATCCTGTAGTTGAGCTTGACCCGCCTGCTCAGAACGAATATGCTATATACTGTGGCCAGGAAGTATGTTATCCCGATCGCTCCGAATATGCCAAAACTCCCCAGGAACACAAGAGGGAACAGTAGCAGCACCCTGGCGGAAAGGACCGTGTTCTGCATAAAGTAATCTTTTGTATCCCTTAAGGCCTTGAAAGATTCGCCTGTTATAAAGAATATCGAATGCATCACTACTGTAAGCAGGAAGAAGAGCCCGTAAGAAGTGTTCTGGATAAGGGCACTGCTCTCGAAAAAAGCGCCAAGGAACAGCAGATATGCTATTCCCACTACTACGGCAGCTGCAGTGGTAATGCATATTGATGTATTCAGTACGCTCTCTTTGCCGCTTATATTTATAAAGCGTATCATAGAGAAATTAAAGCCAAAGCTCGCGATGAACATGATCAGTGTGACAGAGGAGATGAGGGCCGTCGCCACACCAACCTCTGCAGTTTGATACAGTCTGGCAGCTATCAGCCAGAAAAAGAACCCTACCCCTACATTCAAAAACCTTCCAAGCAGAAGGAAAGCTGAGTTCCTGAACAGTGGGTCTTTCATATTCTGGAACAGATTCCCGGCATTCAATGTAGTCTTTGTTTTTACGGATTCTAGCAAATAAGATTTACTCATGCTTGTACCACTCTAGGCCCCAGTCCCTTACACAGATCGTGCCTGTGTCTTCCTAACCCGGATATGCCCGACAAATCGCATTAGACAAATCGCATTACATTGAAAGCAAATATTGCAATGAACGCTATCATCAACGGCAGGATACCCATTTCCAGAACGGAGCTGATATCCTGGTCCCATCTGTCCGATTCCTTCAGCATCTTCCTGGATGCGAGCAGTATTACAAGCGCAGCAACCCCGAAAATGCTGTACTCTGATAATCCTGCATTGTTATACATACTTAAATTCTCTGGCGAAGCCATATCCATAAGTACGCTCGGATTGGCAAGAATTATTGGCATATCATCCACTCAACCTATTTCCACTCAACCTATTATTACACTCAACCCTTAATTTGAAATCCCTCTACTACTATTCAGTTAAAAGACTTAACATTTGCTGTCAGAAACTATCTTGCATAGATGGTTTAAAAGAAACCTGGCCGGAAATCCCATTCCTTCAGGATTGGATTAATGGCGATAGTATAGATACCTCAAACAAAAAAACGAAGGTATGCATACCCCAGGGCTCAGCCCCGATATATTATAAAAAAAGTATAGCCTGCGTAGATGATCAATAAGATCGAAGCTTCCCATTTTTCCAGTTTATGTTTCTCTCCTGTGAACATAAAGATAAAGCACAATAAAGTCGCTATTGCTAAGATCAGTAAGTCCATATTGATGACATCTGGGACCGTAACAGGGGAGATCGTTGCAGATATACCCATGACGAAAAAGATATTAAAAATGTTTGAACCGATTATGTTCCCAACTGAGATGTCCATCTCTTTTTTGAGCGCAGCAGCGACTGAAGTGACCAGTTCCGGAAGGGATGTTCCTATTGCAATTATTGTTGAAGATATAAGGAGCTCACTTATTTCCATTTGCCTTGCAATAGATACTGCACCATCCACGGTCAATCTGCCCCCTGCAATTAGTGCAATCAATCCGCCAATCAGCATAAGTAAGATCTTTGTCCTGGGAAAGTTCTCATCAGCCCCAGCGGGTTTATTTATGCCGCTCTTGATCGAGTCGAACATATAATAAACGAAAATCAAAAAGAAAAACAGTAATACTATCCCGTCGACCCTTGTCAATACATTTAATGGATCATTGGATAATGCAACTTTATTTGACATGGTTGCCAGAGTAAGGACAGCAAGCATTGCAAAAGGTATCTCTTTCCAAACTATTGACCTTTTCACGACCATTGGAGTTATTACTCCTGTCACACCAAGAATGAGCAGTATGTTGACAATGTTACTCCCAACAACATTACCAAACGTTACGTTGCTGTTTCCCTGAATAGAAGCAAATACGTTCACTATAAGTTCAGGCATAGAAGTTCCAAATGCTACAACAGTGAGTCCGATGATCAGAGGGGAAACACCAAAATGTGAAGCGAGGGATGATGCGCCTTCAACGAACCAGTCTGCTCCTTTATATAATAACGCAAGACCTAGAAAAATAAACAGATACTCAAGCATGCTTCTATATTTGTATCGATCATTATAAAATCATCTGTTATCGGCTCTGTAGAAATCCTCGGTATTCAGGCAGGAATGGAAATCAGCAATAATTAAAAATGTACTGTCAGATATTGGAAATATTTGACACTATTGATATCATGCTAGTTTTTTTGAGAGGCTTTCTAGAGAGCCCTGAAGTCCGGATATTTTGTGTGCGATATTTATCTTGACCCGGTAAGTTTCAGAGAGTTTCCAATTCCCACCTGAAACACTTTTATAAGTCTTCATACCTATTGCCTTATTGAGTGGTGTTTAATTATGGTCAAAAGTAGGGTACCTGTTGATATTTTAGGCGTAGTTGCAGGTTTGTTGCTTGCGAATCTGTTTGTATTCATTCCTCTGCTCAATACCATGGGGTTGCGCATTTTACCGGGGATCCTTATAGTATTGTTCCTGCCGGGGTATGCTATGGTAGCTGCTCTGTTCCCCGGGAAGGATGAAATTTCAGTCCCCGAAAGAATTGCATTCAGCCTGGGTATGAGCGTTGCACTTGTTCCTTTCATCGGCTATGGCCTGCTCTATACTTCATGGGGTATGAACGCCGGGCCTCTTGTGATATCTATTTCAGTTGTGACGCTCATGATGTGTATAGTTGCGCTCTTTCGCCGCCACAGGCTGCCTGAAGGGGCAGCTTTCTCCGTTCCTTACGGATCTTTCATCAGGCTGCCTGTGAATTCTTTGCAAGGGAGTCGTTCCCGGCTGGAAACTGCACTGGCATTGCTGCTCCTGGCCTCTGTGCTTGTGTCTGCAGCCACGGTTGCATACGTCATCATTAACCCAAGGCCGGGGGAGGGATTCACTGAGTTCTATCTGTTGGGGCCTGAAGGGAAGTCAGGCGGATATCCGACAAGTTTGAATGCAGGCGACAGCGGCCAGGTAACAGTGGGTGTGGTGAACCAGGAAAAAAGGACAGTCGATTACCAGCTGGCTGTTCTGCTCGATGGCAATCCTCTCCCCTTGCAGGCGCAAGAGGAAAACATACGCGTTGAGAATAACGAACGCTGGGAAAGGACAGTGTCCTTTGCGCCTGAAGTATCCGGCAATAATATGAAGCTGCAATTCCTGCTTTACAAGGATGCAGATCTTTCAGAACCTTATCGCGAATTACACCTCTGGATAGATGTAACAGAAAATGGGACAAGGGGAAGTCAGGCAGCGGGGAATCAAAATGGAGTTTGAGGAAGATACATATCGCAGTGATTCATTTCATAAAAAACAGCAAAACCTGGAATGGGGGAGAATTCAGCGCCAGCCGGATGACGAAAATTACCAGCAAAGCAATTTTTACAAGCTGTTCGCTCTTCAGTTGCTGTCTCCCAGGCGAATAGTTGCCATCTTCTTTATGGCCATTGTGCTTGCGGAGCTGCTTCTTTTTGCAGGCAGCATCAATGCGGGCCTGTCACTTCACTTCATGGCGCTGGTCAGCATACCTTTTCTGGTAGTGATCATCAGGGACCGGCAGGCAGTATACGCGCTTCAGGCCCTGATGCTCCTGCCGCTGCTAAGGCTTGTCAATGTCTCCATGCCAACATCAGAAGCCCCCCTGTTGCTGTTCATAATAGTATATGTTCCGCTATTGGTGCCTGTCTATTTGCTGATAAGGCATCAGGGCCTGAACGACGTTGAGCTTGGTATCGTTTATGATCGTATCGCCACCTACATTCCCCTGGCTGTTGTACTGGGAATTCTGCTTGGGGCGGGCCAGTATCTTCTATTGGGTTCCGGTTACATCATACCGGGCCTGCCGGAGCCTTTCATCCTTGTATTTGCCGGCATCGTTCTTTTTTATGTGGGTCTGATGGAGGAGCTTATATTCAGGTCCCTGATACAGACAAAACTTGAGGGCCTCTTTGGGATGATGCCCGGATTGCTTGCTGCAAGCCTGCTCTTTGGGATAATGCATTCAGTCTATGGTGAGATGTCAGAGATCATCTATATATTTGCAATGGGAATTGTACTGGGTTATATGTTCCAGAGGACCCGTAGCCTGCCGCTGGTCGCTGTGGCCCATGGTACTGCCAACATCGTGCTGTTCGTGTTGCTGCCCGTTGTACTGCTTTGAGGGAGCCGGGCACATGAAAGATCTTACCGTATATAAAGGAACAGGAGTCGGGTATCAATGCCATATCCTATAGGCCATGTGCTCTTTTTCATGTTCTGCGTTTTCCTTGCAGGAGTACTTGTGGCAGCATTAAGGCCTTTGAATGTCAGGGAGCGTCTGGGCGGCGCTGGATACTTGGTGTTATTGATGATGGCAGGAGGCCTTGGCTCGCTCTTCCCGGATGTGCCTGCTCTGTGGAACTATTTCCTGCATGGTAATCTCAAGCATGTGACTGTAGGTCCGGTGCCCACACATTCCCTGTTCTTTGGCATGTTCTTCTTCCTGATCGCCCTGATGGCGGGCTACATTATCTGCCGGGAATGGACAAAGGCCCTGTCTGTGGGACTCTTCGCAGCTGTGGGTTTCATCTCTCACCTGATGCTGGATGACCTTGCAGGGGGCAGCATATATTACCTGTATCCTTTCTACAGCGAACCCTTCAGTGTGTTCTATCAATTCTTTGTGTAATATGCGGGAATGATCAACACACAGGGCTGCTTCATTATCCTTCGCTCATGGTTGTTACGCTTCGTTAGTATTTTCAGACACAGATTAACACGGGATTTACACGGATTTGACCTTTTGCGGGTTTTAGTTTCCAGTTTTACCATGAATCGGTGTTAATCTGTGTAAATCCGTGTCTTAAGGTAATCTCTCTGCCGCATCGTCTCTTGCTCGCGCTTGCTACTTTCTGTTGGTATTCTCAGACACAGATTAACACAGGATTTACACGGATTTTGTCTTTTGATGGCTTTAGCTTTCTATTTTACTATAGATCGGTGTTGATCTGCGTAGATCCGTGTCTTGTTTGTGAAATTGCTCTTCCTGAGGCACAGGTCAATGGGAAATAATTACGATTTTGAATCAGATGGGGCGCTGTCTGATCATAAAAGGAGTTTTTGGGCTGATTCGATACCCTCAATACAAGCAACGATTAAAATACAAAAGATAATTATAAAAAAAGCGCCTTTTTCTTATTATGATCAGCTCCAGGGAACGCACGAAATCCAATATATACGGGATCAAGGGGATGCATAATGTCCATTCATGGCAGGGGCTTGCTATCCACTTCAAGAATAGCTCAAAGGTCGTTAAATGTGAGGGCTATGCCTCCTGCTCATCTGATAAAAGATCGGCTTTCTGCAATTTTTCAATTAAAAGGCCGGATGCCATATACATGCTCCAGTCCGAGTTCAATGTGACCCTGAGCCTTGCTGAGAAGCTCATTGACACCCTAATTGATATGAGGATAGCGAATACCCTCAGATGCTACAAGGCTGGCAGTTCGGCCAGTTTTGATGAGGGCACGCGCATGTTGGTCTTTGACGAGGACTTATAAGCTGCAATCAAAACTTTATTAAGCCAACAGGCATAATCCTGCATCCATGTTCACGATTATCACAGGTGCGCAGTTTGGCGACGAAGGTAAAGGAAAGATAGTTGACCTCATGTCCGGGAACTATGACCTGGTCGTCCGCTTCCAGGGAGGGGACAATGCCGGGCATACTGTGAAGGTAGGTGAGGATGTTTACAAGCTTCACCTTATACCTTCCGGTTTCCTGCTGGATTCCAGGGTGCTGATAGGTCCGGGTACCGTACTGAATCCGGAGGTGCTTGCACGGGAGATGGATATGCTGGCAGAGGGTGGCATCGTGCTGACCCCTGAAAAGCTTGGTGTGGACGCCAAGACCAGCATCATTATGCCCTACCATGTGGAACTGGACGGTCTGAAGGAATCCCGGAGGACCGAGAAGATCGGTACGACCAAACGGGGCATTGGTTTTGCTTATATTGATAAGGTTGCCAGGGATGAGGTTCGCATGGCTGACCTTGCAGACCCCGAAAAGCTCAGGTGCAGGCTGCTTGAACTCGCCCCGTCAAAAGAGGCGGCTATCAGGGAGCTTGAGGGTGACCCCGCTATTGTGACCAGCAAGGATCTTATGGATAAGTACGTGGAACTGGGGCGCCGCCTGGCTCCCTACATGACCGATGTATCCTATGAGATCAACAAGGCTCTTGAAGATGGCAGGAATGTGCTTGCAGAGGGTGCCCAGGGCACTCACCTTGATGTCATCCACGGCACGCAGAAGTTCGTTACCTCCTCCAGCACTGTGGCAGGCTCCGCCTGTGCAAACCTGGGTGTTGGCCCCACGAAGGTCGATGAGGTGCTTGGCATAGTCAAGGCTTATATCACCCGTGTGGGGGAGGGTCCTCTGCCGACAGAGCTCACCGATGAGACCGGCAGGCGGATCCAGCAGGTTGGCAGGGAGTTTGGCACTACTACCGGCAGGGCAAGACGCTGCGGGTGGTTTGACCTGCCATTGCTCAGAAAAGCCATCTACCTCAATGGGTACACTTCGCTGGCACTTACAAAGCTTGACGTGCTCTCAGGGCTTGCTCAGGTAAAGGTGTGCGTAGCCTATGAGCTTGACAGCCGGATCGTTGATTACCCTCCGGAGGGAACCGCTGAGCTTGCAAGATGCAGGCCTGTCTATGAGGACCTTCCGGGATGGGAGAGCGATCTGACAGGTGTCAAAAGCTTTGATGATCTGCCAGGGGCTGCACAGCAGTATGTGAGATACCTTGAGAATAAGATGGGTGTGCCGATAACATACGTTTCTGTGGGGCCGGGCAGGGAGCAGACCTTTCAGAGATAGGGCGGCTATCAGCAGACAATTATTCGTATCAGGCCTGTTAATTGCCTGATACCTGAATATCTGCCGAAAAGCGTATATACTACTCAATAGTTTACACAACAAACTCCAGCACGAACGAAAGAATCTATTTCCTTGAGTCCGAAATAGATATTTATCAAGAATAAGGAGAATATTAATGACAACTGCATATGATGTTCCTGCAACCGCATTGATCGGTAAGGTAGCAGAGAAGCTTAAAGAGAATGACAAGGTTAATTCGCCTGAGTGGGCCGCATACGTGAAGACAGGCTCACACAAGGAATTACCTCCGACTGACAAAGAATGGTGGTACACCCGCTGTGCTGCGGTCCTGAGAACCGTATATACCCAGGGCCCTATCGGTGTGGAAAGGCTGCGCTCTGTGTATGGCGGCAACAAGAACATGGGTGTAAGCCCCAGCCATAAGGTAAAGGGCAGCGGCTCTGTCGCAAGAGAAGCCCTGCAGCAGCTTGAAGCAGCTGGCTTTGTGCGCTCCCTCAAGAGCGGCCGTGTGATAGCCCCGCAGGGACAGTCCCTTCTGGACAATTCCGCATACGAGGTTAAAAAGGAACTCGTGGAGAAGATCCCGGGCCTTGCAAAATACTGAGTATGAATACCTGATTCAATAATGCTATATGGATATAGTACTAACATCTCTTTATACCGGAGGTGAGTTATATGGCGGATGATCTTGAAAACATAAGACGGAGACGGCTTGAACAACTCCAGCAGCAGCAGGCTGCTCAGCAGCAGATGGCCCCTGGCGACATGCAGGCGGTAATGCAGCAGGAGCAGGCACGCGCTGAGATGGATGCAAAGAAACAGGCTCTGCTTCGCCAGATACTTACGCCTGAGGCACGCGAGCGCCTTAATACATTAAAGATGTCGCGTAAAGAGATGGTAGAGCAGCTCGAGTCCCAATTGATAACGCTTGCACAGAATGGCAGGATCCAGTCAAAGATAGATGATGAGAAACTCAAACAGCTATTGGTCCAGTTACAGCCCCCAAAGCGCGAGCCAACGATAAAACGCATGTGAGCAGATCTTGATGCGGGTCTCAGTACTGTTCAGCGGAGGAAAGGACAGTTCCATTGCAGCTATCCTGCTGGAGCGGTTCTTTGAGGTTGAACTTGTGACCTGCAGTTTCTCGGTGCTTCCCGTCGGGGATGTTGCCAGGGAGACTGCAAAAAGACTGGGATTCCCCCACAGGGTCGTCCGGCTTGATATGCAGGCGCTTGAACAAGCGTATGAACTGCTTATCCAGGACGGATTCCCAAAGAGGGCGATAGATCACATCCATCTGACGGCGATCAAAACTCTGGCATCGGATAAAGATGTCGTGTTCATTGCTGACGGAATAAGGCGTGATGACCGCGTACCGGTGCCGGAGATGTCCCAGATAAGGAGCATCGAGGACAGGTATGGGGTCAGTTATATGTCTCCTCTGAAAGGCTTTGGGCGTGTTGCGGTCAATGAGCTGGTAAGACAGCATCTTGTGATCGAGGAAGGCCAGAGTGAGAACGTGATCAAGGCTGATTACGAAACGGAACTTCGGGAGCTTATCCGGACAAGGGCTGGTGCACAGAGGATAAGTGAACTGTTCCCCTCGCATATCCAATCGCGTGTGATTGAACGAAAAAAGGTATCAGGCAAAGAGCTTCAAACTATCTGTACACATGATTAAAGATTTATACAATAATCATGTTATAGACTGAAACTCGATCGGTATTTCATATTATAATACAATTCATAAGGTGAGACAAGTGAGTCACAAAACCAAAGGACAGAAAATGAGGCTGGCAAAAGCACACAGGCAGAACCACAGGGTTCCCGTGTGGGCTATAATCAAGACCAACAGGAAGGTCGTGGGCCACCCCAAGAGAAGAAGTTGGAGAAGAAACAGTCTTGATGTGAAGTAAACAGGTGATGATCATGGCAGATGACGCAGTAAAAGAACAGATTTATACTATCCCTCTCCGCTCTATAAAACAAGTACCAAGATGGAAGAGGGCCAGCAAGGCTATGATAGCCATAAGGGCGTACCTTACAAAACACATGAAGGCAGAGCCTGGAATGGTAAAACTTGACAAGACCATCAATGAGAAGGTATGGGAACGCGGTACAGAGAAGCCACCCCTGTCCATCCGTGTAAGAGCTGCAAAGTTCGAGGATGGAGAGGTCCAGGCAGAACTTGCATAAATGCAAGGCCCGTCTCATCCATAACATATACGGTAGATAATGATACGTACATTGAGCATAAATGAGAGCCCCATAATCGGGGCTTTTTCAACCTGCACCGAGGATATCGCACTCGTACCTTCAGGTACAAGGGAGGACACATGCGGCGCACTTGAGGATATTTTGGGCGTGCGCACTTTCCAGACACTTATCAACGGCAGCATTGTGGTAGGCTCCCTGTGCAGAGGTAATTCCAATGGCCTTCTTGTTGCCAGCCATGCTACCGTAAGAGACTCTGATGAGATCGGGGTCCCGGTGCATTACGTACCCAGCAAGCTGAACGCAATAGGCAACATCGTGCTCGCCAATGATACGGCAGCACTTGTGCATCCCGAAATGACCGACAGGGCACTGGAAATAATAGCAGAGACCCTCAAGGTCGATGTTCGCAGGGGCACTATAGGCGGTATCAAGACCGTGGGGATGGCAGGCGTTGCGACCAACAGAGGTCTATTGGTGCATCCAAGGGCCAGCGCTGAAGAACTGGCAGTGCTTGAGGAACTCTTCGGGCTTCCTGTGGATATAGGCACCAGTAACTTCGGTACACAGATGGTAGGCTCCGGCCTTATTGCAAATTCCAGGGGTTATGTGGCAGGTTCTAAGACATCGGGCCATGAACTTGGAAGAATAGAGGATGCACTGGGTATCTAAACAGATTATTCTATAACGGGTTATAAAGGTGATTTCATATGAAGAATTTCCAGATCAAAGGTAGTTTCAAAGCAGGTGTTGCATGGGAGAGATTCACAAAGATGGTTGAAAGCCAGAATGAGAAGAATGCCCTGGACAAGGTATATTCTGTTTTTGGAAGTAAACACGGCATTAAAAGAAACTTTATCAAGATTGAGAGTATAGCAGAGGCATAAGCCATGTCTGGTGTAAATGAGCAGGATCCCCGGGCACTTGTAATGCAGCATCGAGAGCTTCAGAAACGCGCAGAGCTCCTGCAGCAGCAGATGACCATGATAAAGATGTCTGCTGAAGACTGTACTAAAGCCCTGACTACTATCGAAGAGCTCTCCAATGTCAGAGAAGGCACTGAGATGATGTTCCCGATAGGTTCCGGTTCATTTGTGTATGCGAACATTGCGCGTGTTGATAATGTCGTAGTCGATCTCGGTGCGGGCATAAGCGTTGAGCGCCCGCTCAGTGACGCAAAAGATATTATGGCGCACCGTAAAGAGAGGCTTGAAAAGGCCTTTGAGAACATGGCTAACTCCCT
>NZ_JAUXNK010000088.1 GCF_030682845.1 Methanolobus sp.
TATGTGGGCTATAATAGACGAAAGGAAAAAAGGCGTGTTCAAGAGCCTTGAGGACCTCCACACCAGAGTCGGAGGAGTGCACTCACCCCAGAAAGTCATATCCAACAGGATAATTGAAGAACTTAGGGATGAGAACATTAAGTACAGGCTGTTCACCATACCTCCCAAACGTCCAAAAGAATAAGCAAGGTGTTCTTTTCTTGGTCCACAATATTCTCAGGAAATATGGTATACGTGGCGGTGACCACGACCAGCATTTCCTTGTGGACGAGCGTATACTCGACAGGATAGTCGATGCTGCAGATATCCAGCCCCATGAAACCATACTGGAGATAGGGGCCGGGATAGGCAACCTTACTGAACGTCTCATGAAGCGCGCCGGGAAAGTTATTGCAATCGAGCGAGATCCGGTTCTTGTGGATGTGCTTCTGGACCGCTTTGGAGAGAACGGCAAACTTGAGATCATTGCGGGAGATGTTCTTGAAGTTGAATTCCCGCCTTTTGATAAAGTAGTTTCTAACCTTCCCTATTCCATCTCATCGGAGATAACCTTCAAGCTCTTCAGACATGAGTTCGAACTGGGGATCCTTATGTACCAGTACGAATTCGCACAAAGGATGGTAGCCCATGCAAACTCAGGGGATTATAGCAGGCTATCGGTCAACACATATTATTTTGCAGATACATCCATAATCATGGAGATTCCGCGCGGCGCTTTTTCACCGCCTCCGGAAGTGCTCTCTGCAGTCGTAAGAGTTAAGCCCAGACCATCACCCTTTAAAGTTGATGACAGGAAATATTACCTTGACTTCGTTACAGCTGTCTTCGGCCAGAGACGCAAGAAGATCCGCAACTCAATAATAAGGAGCAAACAGCTTCTTGGAATCGATGACATAAAAGATTTCATCGGCAAGCTTCCAACAGAAATGCTTGACAAAAGGCCGGAGAACCTGGAACCGGAAGAGCTTGCACATCTTGCAAACCTGCTTTACAGACGCAGGCAACAGGGATAGCATGGCCACTATCAGCTACAGGAACGCAACGATAAAGCTGGATGAGAATTCATATGATCCGGCAGAAGATTCTTTTTTGCTTGCCGATGCAGCAGTCGAGCACACAAAGGATGGCTCCCGGGTCCTTGAGATTGGTACAGGCACAGGCTTTGTATCCGCTGTCCTCAGGGCAAACAGGAATGTCAACCTCATTGCAACCGAGATCAACCCTCATGCAGCCTCATGCGCACGTTCCAACGGCATAGAGGTCATCAGGACAGACATGTTTGCCGGACTACGCAAGGGAAATATCTTTGATATTATTATCTTCAATCCTCCATACCTTCCCACATCTGAAGAGGAAAAGGTGCCCGGGTGGCTGAACTACGCTTTTGACGGAGGTATTGATGGCCGTGACGCAATTGGGTCGTTCTTGAACAAAGCTTGCAGTTACCTTGCACCCGGAGGGACAGTCATGTTGCTTATTTCGTCCCTGACAGGCATAGGCGAGGTAAGGAAAGAAATGGAAGGGCAGGGTTTCCAGACCGATATAGTGGCCAGTGCGAGATGTCCCTTTGAAGAACTTGTCGTCGTCAAAGCAAGTATGCACAACTTACATAAAAAATAGAAAAATTGACGGTCACATAAAGCCGTCAATCAGTCCGTTCACTTTTTCTGTCTGCGGCTTATGCCTGATAAGAGGAGCCTCCTTGAGAACCTCGTGATTGTCTTCCAGGACAGGTCTTTCGTTCACATAGAATATGCCAAGAGGTATCCTTTCGCCCCATTCAAGGGATCTTTCAAAGGCTTTCACCCGGTCATTAAGAGGATACTCACCCTCTTCCATTTTATAAACCCTGTTCGAGTACCATTTGAAAGTGTTCAGCTTGTTGAAGGTGACACAGGGCTGCAGGACTTCCACAAGCGAAAGTCCCCTGTGCCGGATGGCCTTGATGAGCAATTCCGTAAGGTGTGATACATCTCCTGCATACCCCCTGCTCACAAAAGAGCATTCCTGAGAGATAGCAAGTGCTATCGGGTTTAAGGGGTTATTGAAAACGCCTTCCCTCTGTATCTTGGAAACCATGCCACGCTCACTGGTCGGAGAGGCCTGCCCTTTGGTGAGGCCGTATATCTGGTTGTCGTGCACAAGTATAGTGATGTCAGGGTTTCTCCTGATAGCATGGATCAGATGGTTGCCTCCTTCCCCGTAACAATCCCCGTCTCCTGCAACAGCAAGCACGGTCAGCTCATGGTTTGAAAGCTTTGCCGCAGTAGCTGGCGGAAGGGTGCGACCGTGAAGCCCATTGAAGAAGTTGCAGTTCAGGTACTGGGGAAGCTTGCCTGCCTGACCGATACCTGAAACCATCAACACCTCGGAAGGAGATTTCCCAAGGTTTGCAAGAGCAGCCTTAAGAGCCTTCAGTATATTGAAATCACCACAGCCAGGGCACCATGCGGTTTCATAATCCCCGTAGTCCTCTACGCTCACCATTCATATCACCCCCTTTTCCCGAAGGGCTGCAATTATGGACGCAGGAGTGAAGGGAAGACCGTCATACCTCAGGATCTTATCAGACATTTCGATACCTGCCTCTGTCCGGAGCAGCCTTGCAAGCTGGCCGGTATAATTATTCTCTACACATATCTTCTTCTTTGACTTTGCCAGTGCCTTATGTATGCTCTCTGCAGGCATTGGGTAGATATAGTTGAAATGCACCAGATTAGCAGAATGACCCTCCTTAGTAAGAATGTCAACCGCCTCAGCCAGCGGTCCGTAAGTGGAACCCCAGCCAATCAGAGTAAGTTTCGCATCACGTGAGCCATATATCTTAGGAGGCTTCATTTCGGTAGCCAGCAACTCAAGTTTCTTCATTCTCTTATCCATCATCCTAATCCGGTTCTGCTGGCTCTCGTCTATGTGCCCGAACTCATCATGTTCATCACTATCAGCGCACACAAGTATCCCTTCCTGGCCGGGAAGCGCCCTTGGAGAGATGCCCCCAGGAGTGAACTTATAGCGCCTGTAATCTCCGTGTTTGGTCCGCAGTTCCTGGTCAGACAGCAGGTGTCTCTCAACAGTGATCTTAGAAGTATCGAATCGCTTGCATGTGAACAAAGAATCAGCAAGGTACTGGTCGCTCATGACAAAAACAGGAATCTGATACTTTTCTGCAATATTGAATGCTTCTGCCATCATGTAAAAACACTCATCAGGAGTACCCGGTGCAAGGATGCATCTGGGGAACTCTCCCTGTGCGGCATGCAATGCAAACAGCAGGTCGCCCTGTTCGGTCATTGTAGGAAGGCCGGTTGCAGGTCCGGGGCGCTGCGCCAGGAAGATGACCACCGGGGTCTCGGTTATCCCGGCAAGTCCAAGGGCCTCGACCATCAGGCAGAACCCGCCCCCGGCTGTAGTGACCATGGAGCGTGCACCGGTAAAGGAAGCACCAAGCGCCATATTGAGCGCTGCTATCTCATCCTCGGCCTGTTCAACTACCACGCCAAACTCGCCGGCATGACTTGCAACATAATTGAGCACGCCTGTGGAAGGTGTCATCGGGTATGCTGACAGGAACTGCACGCCGGCAGCAAGTGCCCCGAGACCTGCGGCTTCATTGCCTGCAATGAGCATCCTTTTCTCCTGTGCCTCCGGCAGGGATACATTGAATTTGCACCCATGTGGATAGTTCTCCCTCACATAATCATAACCGGCCTTAGCTACCTTAAGATTGTTATCAATTATCTCCTGACCTTTTTTCTTAAAGATCGATGTGAGTACTTCATTAAGAGAATCAGGGCTCAGGCACAGCATCCCAATGGCTGCGCCAGCAGCAACGGTATTAGCATATATCTTGTTGCCGCCCACATCCTTTGCTATTTTCAGCATGGGAACATGAAATATAGAATCATGCTCTTTGTCCAGTTCAACTACATCCCTGTCAACTATCACGACCCCGTCTGACATTTCACTAAGATGCCTGTCGATGGAAGTCCGGTCAAGAGCGATAAGTATGTCGACGCCCTCATCCATTGCTGCAAGCTCGGAGTCACTGATCCGTATCTGGAATGTGTTGTGACCTCCCCTTATCCTTGAAAGATAATACTGTGTACTGAAAACATAGAATCCGCTATTGAGGAGGCTCTTGGAAAGCACACTGCCAATAGTGTCCAATCCCTGGCCTGCAGCTCCACCAATCTTTATCGTAAGGTCTAAGTTCATTTAAATCCCCCTGCCATTTTTAATTAATTTCCAGACCATCTTGATGGTCAGAAAAATCCATAAAAGCCCCTCTACTGCATAAAAGGGCTTTACTAGTGTATATTATACCAATGAAATATTAGTCTCTGGCTTTATATCTGTAACTGTCTGCGGGAGGTTTATACATTACATAGAATCAAAAGATATTCTTGATTCCCGGGTAGCCACCGCCCTGCCATATTTATTCATCGTGCTACGAAAAAATTCATGTCAACACCTTTACAAGGCAAATGGTCTTCGAAAAAATAGTACGAATAAACAAATAACATAATAATATCACTCTTTTGTTTGCAGATAGGCCAAAGAGAAGTGCCAGCACTACTTATTTATAAGATACCTACTTATTATTACAAAATAATTATAAATATGAATAGCATATAATAAAGTGGTACAAATGGACAGAATGCCAACTGGGATAGAGAACCTGGATAAAAAGATAGGGGGTGGATACCCCAAAGGTAAAGGGATACTTGTTACAGGTGCTCCGGGAGCAGGTAAAACCATCTTTGGACTTCATTTTCTGAATAAATCCTGTATGGACGGAAATAAATGTATCATGGTTGCGACTGAAGAAACACCAGAGGACCTGCTGGGGCAAGCCGCAATGTTAGGACTTGGTCTGGAGTCATTTATAGAGAAGGGACTTCTTCAGATAAAACCCGTCGTTGAACTGAGGACAAGAGGGATTGCACGTGATGCACAACTGTTGGAAGATTACAGCGATGAGGAAATAGATATCATTGAAGAAACCGGCCTTGACAGGCATTTCAAACTTGACAGGGCTGATTTCAATATTGAAGAAATAGATATTATCGACCTTGTAAGGCTTATTCCGGAGGGTACAGATGTTGCTGTCATTGATAATCTGGGAGTTCTGGCATTTGGGCTGAGTGCCAAGGAGTTCAGGGATAAGTTCGATACCCTTAACCGCCTGCTGGCAAAACAAAAAACCAGTACGCTCTACATCATGGATGAAGCTGCCTATGAGATGACACACAAGATTGCAGACTATTCCACCTACGGAGCGGTCAAATTGTTCGTCAAAGAGAACCCATACACAGGCAATAACGAGCGTTTCCTCAGCATACCCAAAATGCGCAGTACTAAGATCACTCTTGATGTAAGCATTTTTGATATAACTCCTGCAGGAATTAAGCTGAAAGGTTCTAAAAGCAAACTAGTGGAACTTTAGGTATTTTGCTCCATAATAAATAGATATATAAATTAAAATATATAGATATATAAGGTTTATTCGATACCACATTGTTAAGGAGTTGTTGATATTTCCAGCGAGCAGAAGACAAAAATACTCATTGTTGACGACGAGATAATGAATATAGAACTACTCCGGGCTTATTTAGAAGACACATACGAAGTTATTTCCGCAGACAACGGCCATTTAGCGCTGGAAATGGTTAAAAACCAGCGGCCAGATATTATCCTGCTTGATGTTATGATGCCCGATATAAACGGGTATCAGGTATGTGAAAAGCTGAAACTTGATCCTGCAACACAATTCATACCTGTTATAATGGTCACAGCACTTTCAGGAAGGAATGACTGGATCAACGGTATCGAAGCGGGAGCCGATGAGTTCCTGACAAAGCCCGTCAACAAGCTCGAACTCCAGACGAGGATACATTCCCTGTTAAGGATAAAGAACCTTCATGCTGACCTGCTGGCCGAAAAGAACAAGCTTGACCTTCAGAACCGTATACGTTCAGTACTTACACAGATCATTCCCACACTTCTGAGAACACTGCCACCTGAACAAAAGGGCATTGTCATTCACCAGATGATCGATATGGTAGTAGATGCCATTCTGGAGAACACTGCTCCGGAGAACGATTTGGCAGGCTATGAAACAGTAGGAGAGCTCTGCTGCCAGATAATAAACCAGCTCGGAGCTAACTTTGAGGTCGATACTCGCGAGGACAACAAGAACTGCACAATAAAAGGCAATCTCTGCCCATGGGGCAGAGAGGAAGCCAGATCAAACCCCATCCTGTGCACAATCTCAAGAGGGATATTCTCAAGGGTCGCAAACATGAAGGGAGATGACCTGGAAGTTGATGTCGTTGAGACGATGGGGAATGGCGATGAGTGTTGTCTTTTTGAAATAAACAGGCTGGACTAAGGAATAAGGTCCAGTATCCTTATAGCAAGATGAGCTGCGTTGGCACCGTTGTCAACACCCACGCTGGCCACAGGAACTCCCGGAGGCATCTGGGCTATTGAGAGCAATGCATCAAGGCCCATCATCTTTGCGCTAACCGGAACCCCTATTACCGGCTTCTTGGTTTTGGAAGCAATGACACCAGGCAAAGCTGCAGAGAGTCCTGCTATAGCGATGAAGACCTTTGCGTCGCTCTGAGCAATATATTCTTCAAGCTCGACAGGATTACGATGAGCGGATATGACCTGCACATCATAGTTATATTTGCTGTTGTCAAGCACATTGCTTACCCTGTGGGCGATGGCTCTGTCTGATTCAGATCCCATTAGTACTGCTATGTCTACCATGAATAACTCCTAAGGAAGATTTCCTTCACCACTTAGTTCATGCTGGCGTTCTATATTCATACATATAAGAATTTGGAATATCTCTTTTATGGATGATGTATCAAGATTGCGTTCAGTGGCAGCATCGGTAGCTCTTTCCAGTACTACCCGGTTCTGGGCACCGTCATTGATCTGGATACCTTCCTTCTGCTTAGTCCTCAGGACTTTTTCTGCAAGAGCGACCCTTCGATGGATAAGTTCAACTATCTCACGGTCAATCAATGCTATTTCCTCACGTACCTCTGTGATTGCTGTCATTTACTTCACCATCTGGAATTTACTTGCACCACTATTATTGATTTTTGTACTTATCACGTTGCCGCTTATCCCGCATTCTATCCACGCATCCATTAGAATATTTGATGATGTCTTATCAACAAGAGCAACATAAGACGGACCTGTGCCGGAAAGTGTTACACCCCTGACACCTGCCTCCAGTGCACGCATCAAGGGCTCAGTATCAAAACCCAGCGCACTGCAGTATAAGAAACCATTGAGGGTCATGGCCCTTTCGTATTCTCCTTCGAGAGTAAGACCGTAAGCGATATCCACCCAGGGAGCTATCAGTTTTGATCGTTCAACGTTTGTACCGGAGCTGAAAGATTTCTTGTCGGGCGCGAAGATGAGTACATCTGCCTCTCGTTCTTCCCTTTTGATAAGTTCGGTTCTGTGATTGTCAGTAACAACAAAACCCCCGAAAAAGGAGGCACATGCATCATCAAAGGCGCCTGTGATGGTAACGCCGGCATCCTTTGCAGCCCTGACCCCAAGCCTTACAGCCTCAAGAGGTTCCATTTCCTCCCCGATGGCATCCAGCGTTGCCAACACTGCTGCATTGGCTGCTGCACTACTGCTTTTGAGCCCCCTTGCAAGAGGTACTTCACTGCTGGTCCTGACAATACCGCCCATCTTAAGCCCGAAGTGATCCAGTACATAACTGACACATTTTTCGATAAGAGCGGTATCACCGTCCGGCATCCCGTCGATACTTCCCTTTATGTGATCGGTGTTATGAGAGAGCTCCACGTGGGCAAAGGTCTTCAGGTCAATGCCAAAAGCTGCACCCTTCCAGGTCGCAATTGCATTGATGACCGTTCCTGCACCAAGTGAATATGCTTTTCCTTCACAGCTCATGGGAGAACACACCTGCCATGGGAAAAGTTCCGCTCTTCATTCCTAACATGCACCCCTAATAGTATCTATCATATTTAAATGTTATATTTAGATGTTGTATTTTAAGTAACTGAGTGCAGAAAAAGATGGACACAACAGGATACCTTTATTTATCATGGGCAAAAACTCTTACTTAGAGCAATGTAAAAGCTCTAGTAATGTAAAGGAGGAGTGGATAATTGGCATCTTCTGTCAAGTCGTGTAATGTCCTGACTAAGGGACAAAGAGTAAAATGTGAGGAGTGCGGAATCACTTTAGAGGTCGTCGATGAATGCAAAGGATGTCCTGAGGGCTGCAGCATAATATTGAACTGTTGCGGAAAGGACATGAATGTAATTGAATAATAAAGAATAGGCCGAAAAGGCTCCTTTATTAATTTTTTTCAGAGTTAAGCCAGCCGGTCGACCAGACCCAATTCCGCCCTCATATCCAAATATAGTTTTTCATAGACCGACATGACTTCCTGATCAATATCCCTGTTACCTGCTTTGTCCGTGCAATCCCCAGCATACATGAAGCTGAACCTGGAACGGTTAAAACCAGACAACATAGACTCTAGTTCATCGTCACCGTACCCGTAAAGAAGAAGGATACCATCAGAGATATTACCATAGAAACGGATCTTTTCATATATCTCCCTGTTAAGTTTGCAACTCTTCTCATTAAGAGAAACGCTCTGTATAGCTAGGATCACATTGAATCCTTCACTCTTTGTGAGTGGGATCGGGATTGAATCAGCAGATACTGCCTGAACTCTGGTTCCTGCACCCTCGAACGTTTTTTCAAAGTCAGCATCTGCCCCGTTCACAATAACAAGATTTTTTATTGCGCCATCTTTTAGAAGGACTTGCGCAATCTCTTTTTTGAATAATTCGCAGCCTATTATACTTAATAATGGCATATATCATTACTCCTGTATTTTTCATAAGTGAGGCTATCGGGGCAAGCACTTTTCCTGGAAGATGCAGATGCAAACTGATCATGTCCGGAATATAAGAAATCATGTATGCCATGTGCACCACGTTTGGATCCTGCTTGTAGCCCATGACTACCCCATAAGAAAGGGGGTTAGAAGTAGTATAAATAATCATCGTGGACTTTTCATCTCAAATTTATATAAGGAAGTCTAAGTCCAGTATAAAATAAATATCAAATAAATACCGAATAAATATAAAATAATACTGGCGTAATTGATCATATCACCCCCGGATCAGTCGCAGATGCAAACGATACTTTTATAACAAATAGGTGTTACTATATTTACAATTCCAGGAGCCCAAAGGCTTCCGGGATTGTGAATTATCGACATGGTAATCGAAGATGAATATTACACAGGTAAACCAGTATCTTTCTTTAACACTGTTTGAGAAGATCCCGGCTTACCCTGAAAATGGCGTATTCATGCCACAAACGCAATAAGTTGTGCTTGATTATGGGAATTTCCAGTGGACGCATATATTGGACTCTGCCATGAATTTTGAGGCTTTGTGTCCACCAACCGAAACAACCTTACAAAGCATGTGGAGTCAAAAGGCAGGATTACGGAGAAAATGAGATGAGCGAATTAGTGTTTGGAGTAAAAGACGACAAGCAACTCGTATACATTCCCGAAAAATGTATTGGTTGTGGAACGTGCGCAATGGCATGTCCTAAAGGTTCATTGGTAATAGGTTCAGTTGGAGCTGTCGCCAGAGGGCTTATAGACAAGGATTTCCTGGAAAACAGATCAGAACTCTGCATTTTGTGCGGGATATGTGCCAAGACTTGCCCGACAGGCGCACTTGAACTGAGACAGGCCGGCAAAGCGGTAAATGACAAGAGCTACATTAGCGTGGCACTCAAAGAGACAACTGTAGACGAAGAAAAGTGTGTGCATTGTGGCCACTGTGAGCAGATCTGCCCGCAGGCCTGCATTGAAGTAAAGCAATGGCTAGCAGATGATGGCAGCGCACGTGTTGAGGGAGAGACACAAATCGATAATGAGTGCTGTGTCCACTGTGGATGGTGCATGGAGGTATGTCCTGTAGATGCTATCACCGTTGAGAAACCATTCGAGGGTACCTGGCACAGGGACGAGGCTACATGTACTGCATGCAGGACCTGTGTGGATACCTGCCCGTGCAATGCACTCTTCAATCCTGAATGGGAGGCCGGCGAGAGAGTTGATAAGGTTGCGCAGCGCCCGGACGTATGTATCTATTGTGGCGCCTGTGATGTAGCCTGCCCCGTCAATGCAATTACAGTGATAAAGACAGCCATCGTTCCTGAAGTTGAGAAGAAGGCCCTCCTTGAGAAGAAACTGCTCAACAAGGAAGCACCAAGGCCGACACTTACATCAGAACTTGTTACGGATGAAGGAGCCTGCCTGGGATGCGGTAACTGTGTCATCGTCTGTCCTGTTAACGCAACTGATGCGGACGTCGGTGCCGGCTACCTTAATGAGGTTGACAGCAAGAAGCTTCTTGAGATAAGGAACGGTGTTGTCAATGTGGTCGATCAGGAACTCTGCGGCTCCTGCGGTGCCTGCGCTATGATATGCCCGGTCGATGCAATTAAATTAGTAGTAAGGGAGGTATAAAATGGCTGGAACTATAGCAATCAAAAACGGTCATGTCTTCGATCCCCTCAATGAGATCAAAGGGGACAGAATGGACATTTATATCAGGAACGGGAAGGTCGTAACAGAACTCTCCGCAGCCGAGCTCAAGGATGCCAAGGAGATCGATGCATCCGGCAAGACAGTAATGCCCGGCGGAGTCGATTCCCACTCACACGTAGCAGGTGCCAAGGTCAACGTCGGCAGGATGATGAGGCCGGAGGACCACTACAAGTTCTACCAGAAGAAGACACCACTTACGCACTCCGGATGCGGGTACAGTGTTCCTTCTGTATACCTTGGAGGATACGAGTATTCCAAGATGGGATATACAACTGTCTTTGAGGCAGCTGTCCCTCCGATGGAAGCCCGTCACACCCATGAGGAAATGCGCTCCACCCCTATGATCGACATGGGTGGATATCTGGTACTGGGCAACAACTGGTTCCTGATGAGATACCTGAAAGAAGGGGACATCGAAAAGGCTGCAGCTTACATTGCCTGGATGATGAGGACCCACAAGACCTATGGTATAAAGTGTGTCAACCCTGCCGGTGTTGAGAACTGGGGATGGGGCGAGAATGTTAATTCCCTTGACCAGGCGAACATTCACTTTGAGGTCACACCTGAAGATATCATCAAGGGTCTTACAGAACTGAATGAAATGCTGGGCTTCTCAATGCCTTTACACCTGCATGCAAACAACCTCGGGCACCCTGGCTGCTGGGAGATCACAAGGGACTCCCTCAAGATACCAAAGAGTATAAAAGCCAAACCCAAAGACCCCAATGTTGAGTGGGCTGAGACAAAGGTAAATCCAAAAAGACACGAATCCGTGTACCTTACGCACTGCCAGTTCAACGCTTTCGGCGGAACATCCTGGAGAGACTTCGAGTCCGGTGTTAAGGGAATCACTGACTACGTCAACAGCCATGAACATGTCGTAATGGACAGCGGCTGTGTCCCATTCGGTGACGCCACAGTGATGACCGGTGACGGGCCTGCAATCCATGACCTTTATGTGCTTACCGGCAACAAGTGGTCCAACACTGATGTCGAGTGTGAGTGCGGCTCAGGAGTACTGCCTTTCACCTACCTTAAGAGCAATCCTGTACACAGCGTACAATGGGCAATGGGCCTTGAGGTACTGCTCTACGTCAAGGATGCATGGAAGAGTATCATGACTACCGACAGCCCCAACGGCGGACCATTCATAAAGTACCCGCAGGTCATCGCCTGGCTCATGTCCAACAAGGCAAGACAGGATACCCTGAACGAGTGCCACAAGTGGGCAAATGACAGGGCAGGCCTGGCTAGCGAGACCAGGGAAATGACACTCAACGAGATAGCTATAGTCACCCGTGCAAACGCTGCAAGGACCATAGGCCTTTCACACAGCAAGGGTTCCCTCGGCATCGGAGCTGATGGGGATGTAGCCATTTACGACATCAACCCTGCAAAACTTGAGGTCAGCGATTATGAGAGCATTATCAGGGCCTTTGAGAATGCAGCATATACTGTAAAGGGAGGAGAAGTAGTGTGCCAGAAGGGAGAGATAGTAGCAATCCCTGAGAAGAAGACGTACTACACCGACATAACAGTGAATGCTGAAGAAGAAAAGAAAATGATAGATGACGTTAAGAACTGGTTCAAGTACTATACAATAGGTTTCAGCAACTACCCGACACCTGAGAAGTACCTTGCAAACCCGACCCCCATCAAGATAGATGCAGAGGTGTGAATCCAATGGCAGAAGTAATTCTTAAACCGACAGGTAACTTCGACCTGACAGTAGAGGCAGAAGTGGTCACACCCGACAACTTTGCCGGAAAGAGCGCGCAAGATATAGGAAAGTTACTTGTATGGCAGGGTCCGAAGCAATTCCCGATCTCAGACTTTTTTGAGGTCAGGGGTAATGGAGGAAGCTCCGCACAGGACACTACCATCGTCATCGACGGAGATGTCATCAGAGTAAAGCGCATAGGAGAAGGTATGACTGCTGGCAAGATCCGGGTAAAGGGTTCAACCGGTATGCACACAGGAACCGCTATGATTGGCGGCGAGATCCTTGTAGAAGGAAACACCGACTCATGGCCTGGAATGGAAATGAAAGGAGGTCTCCTGCACATTACAGGGAACGCACTGGACCATGTAGGATCCGCATACCGCGGAAGCTGGCGTGGTATGACCGGCGGGCGCATCGTTATTGATGGCAACGCAGGTAACCAGGTAGGCGGCGGCATGAGCGGAGGAGAGATCATCGTTGGCGGCAATGTCGATAATTTCTGCGGCACCCGTATAAACGGCGGCCTTATCGCTGTAAAGGGCAATGCCATCAGGACCGTGGGAGCAGAGATGACCGGTGGCACGCTCGTTATAGGAGGCACCATCGACAAGTTCACCCCGGGATTCATGCAGACAGCAGTGGAATCGGACCTCAAGTTCAATGACATCGAATGTCCAGGGAAATACAAGAAGTTCGCAGGGGATTACGCCATTCCGCAGAAGGGAAAGGGCGTGCTGTACGTATCCGCGCAGAACAACGAGGATCTGTGAGTTGATTTTCATGCAAGCATTACTCAATACAGGAAGTACTATAGAAGAAGGCAGGCTTGCCAAGGGAGGCGACAAGTATTCTGCCGCCTACACAAAGGAATGCGCAGTCTGCTGGATGTGTGCTCGGGATCATGAAGCACTCGGGCGCCCTGAGAAAGTGAAGGTTACAACCAGGGATGGTGGGCACTCCATTGCAGTCTACACAAAAGTGACAGAGTCTGTAAGATGCGGTCATGTGTTCATCCCAAGGTCCATCTGGGCCAACATCGTGGTAGAGCCAGGCACCTTCTCGACCGGCTCCCCGCTTTACAAGGGAAGTCCTGTCACGATTGCACCTACAGATGAAGAGGTACTCAGCGCCGAGGAAGTTGTCCTGAAGCTGTACATGGGAGGCGAATAAAATGGTCTATAAGAACATTATCTGCCCCGTCTGCGGAGGCTCATGTGACGATATCCAGGTGGAATTCAAGGACGGAAAGATAGACGTCCAGAACGCATGTAAGATGGGTAACGCCAAGTTCCAGGAAGTCGTGAGCTCACACAGGATAATGAAGCCCACTGTCAGAGAGAACGGCAAGGTAAAGGAAGCAAGCTGGGAGGAAGCACTTGATAAAGCAGCAGATATCCTGGTCAATGCAAAGAAGCCACTCTTCTTCCTTGGAAGCGAAACATCCTGCGAAGCCCAGGAAGTGGGACTGCACATCGCCGAATATCTTGGCGGAATGGCAGACTCAAATGCAACCATCTGCCACGGACCGACAGTCATGGGCATCCAGGAAGCGGGCTGTGTGGGAGCCACTGCAGGTCAGGCAAAGAACAGGGCCGATGTTATCATCTACTGGGGAGTGAATGCACTCGAATCCATGCCAAGACACATGTCAAGGTACGGTGTATTCCCCAGAGGATACTGGACAAAGAGAGGAAGGTTCGACAGGACAATTGTCACGGTCGACCCAAGGGTCACGCCAACTGCTGCAGCTTCGGATATGCACATACAGCTTAACCCAAACAGTGACTACGAACTCCTGAGCGCTATGTTCACGATCCTCAACGGAAAGGAACCACACCACTCGGTCGAAGAGATAACAGGGATCCCGATCGCTGTGATGAAACAGACCGTTGAGATGATGAAAGAGGCAAAGTATGTCGGTATCTTCGTAGGACTTGGTGTTTCTTCATCATACGGAAAACACAGGAATATCGAGATCGCCCTGAACATGGTCAAGGAACTCAACAACTACACCAAGTGTAACCTTGGTGCGTTGAGAGGCCACTGTAACGTGGCAGGATTCAACCAGCTTGCATCCTATCTCTACGGTTACCCCTTCGGTATCGATTTCACAAAGGGATACCCAAGGTACAACCCCGGAGAGACGACAATGGTGGACCTGCTCAGGGAGAAGGACGTCGATGCTGCATTTGTGATGTGCGCAGACCTTGTCAACCACATACCTGCAGACAGCGCAAAATATCTGGCTAACATACCCATGGTCTGCATGGATATCGCACCATGCCCCACAACAACTGCAGCAGACGTGGTCCTGCCCGGCGTTATTGACGCCATGGAATGTGACGGTACTTTCTACAGGCTGGACAACGTGCCGGTTCACTTCGAGCCGTTCACAGAATCCCCGTTCCCTGAAACAAAGAGCAACGAAGAAACACTCAAGATGCTCTTTGAGAAGATAAAGGCAAAAAAGGAAGCAGCTAAGTGAAAAAGGTGTTCACATGGGAACAGGAAGACCCGTGAAGGCTTCCGCGGATGAGGAAGATTTTTCCTCTTCTTTTTATGTCCCCATGAAATGCCTGGAGATCACTGACAAGTGCAAGCAATACTTAGATGTGGATGTCATTGTTGAGGAAAGGTTTGACCTTTTTGTCAATATGACCCACATAACTACTTTTTTTGCAAGCCCCGTGGAACTGGAAGAGCTTGCTCTGGGATTTCTGGTCTGTGAGGGTTTCATCAGGCCCTGTACAAACGCAGAACCCATAAGAGTAACATCAGACTCCATCTTCTGTGAGATAGATATCGATACAGAAGAACTTGCAACCCTGACACATCAACAGAGATGCGGAACCACTTCCTACCGCAAAGACTCTACCCCCTTTATCGTCTCCGATGTCAGCTTCAGCAAAGAAGCCATCTTCAATTCCGTGGAGCAACTCAAGGAAAAAGGGAAAGCCTGGCACAGGACCGGAGGAGCGCACACGTCCATGGTCTGTAATAACAAAGGAGAGGTGCTTTTCTTCTGCGAGGACGTGGGAAGGGCATGCTCCGTGGATAAGGTTGTGGGCAAGGCCCTGATGAATGGCACTGACCTCTCCAAGTGCTCCCTGGTGACCACCGGCAGGCTTGCATCCACAATGATTTCCAAGGCGATAAATGCAGGATTTCCCCTTGTTGCAAGCAAGGGTGCCACTGTACGTGAGGCTGTGGAGCTTGCGAAGAAGGCGGGGATCACGCTGGTGGCTTTTGTACGAAGGCCGAACATGTATGTGTATAGCAGTGAGCAGAGGATTGTTATTGAATGAGGGTTTGCCTTGGAAATATCAGACAGTTACTCTCAAAAGCAAAAGAGTTATATTGAATCAATATAAAGTAAAGTCGCTTTTGGTAGCACTTTTTATTTACTTTATATTACTTGTTTGAAATTAGGTGATAAAATGACTGAAAAGATGGGAATCCTAACAATAGGCCATGGCAGCAGGCTGCCTTACAACAACCAGGTAGTTTCTGAGATCGCTGACATGATAGCAAAAAAGCATCCTGAGTATATTGTCAAGTCCGGTTTTATGGAAATGAGCACACCTTCCGTTGAAGAGGCCTTATTATCCTTTTCAGGCACCGGCGTGACAAAAATAGCTGCAGTCCCGGTGTTCCTTGCATCCGGCGTGCACATAACCAAGGATATCCCGGAGATCCTTAAACTGGACCCTGAAACCAAGCAGGGAAAAGTCAAACTCGATGGAAAGGATGTAGCAATAGTATATGGAAAGCCCCTTGGAAGTGACGAACTAATTGCAGAGCTCATCTTCAAGAGAGCACAGGAAGTCCTTTAAAGCTGTGTTCTCACACAGCTTCTTCTTGAATTGATGAAAGCTAGGCGCTTATGCCAAGCCCGCCCGACTTGGCAAATACCGAGCCTTCTACGATATCTGCAAGGTCGTCCCGTGCGATATCAGTGACTGCAGCAAATACAGTGAATTTACTTTTCTCTGCGCCATTGGTGCTGATAAGTTCCACTTCGGGATCGTCCCTGAAAGATGTCACACTTACCCTCAATGATACTGCTTCAGTCTGCAGGAACATTTTAAGATGGCCCAGGAACGCAGGGTTCAGCCTTATCACGCCGCTCTTGATGGAACGCATCACGTCCAAGGCAAGGTTTGTAGCAGCTTCCTTATCCAGAGAGCTGTTTATGTCGTATGATTCGGCATAACTGCTTACATTGAAATGATCGAAATCATCATCCCCACCAACTGCACATGAACCTCCTGAGGAGGTATCAAAAGAATCCTGCGCTTTGCCATTTTTAACCCTTAAGTAGGGCACTACATCCTGTAATTCAGCTTCCAGTATATCCATCAGGTTCAGGAACAATCCATCTTCCTCTTTCAGTGACAATGAAAAAAGCCGTGCATCCGGGTTCATTTCCTTAATAGTGGCAGTTATGCCAGAGAGTTTCTCCGGCTCTATCAGGTCCTTCTTGTTCAGCAGGATAATACCCGCATCTTTGGTCTGTTTCACAATGGAATCCTTGGAGTGTTTCATGATCACATCGAACTTGCTGCCGTCAAGGATAGAGATGATAGAGCCCATGCTTACTTCAGGCCCAAAATCCATTTTCTCGATCTGCTCTTTGATCCTTTGGGGAAAGGCCACACCAGTAGGCTCTATCAGAAGAATGTCAGGGTCGTACTGTGCCTGAACCAGGGCAATGTTTGCCTCAAGAGCATACCGCAGGGTACAGCAAATGCACCCTCTTGGCATCTCCTTGGATTCCAGCCCGTTCTCGCTTATGACCTTTCCGTCCACACCCACGTCACCGACATCATTGACAAGCACAGATACACTATAGCCCTTGTTTTTGAAATATCTGCCAATCTTAATAACGGAAGTTGTCTTACCGCTGCCCAGAAAACCGCTAAGGAGGAATATTTTCATGAAGATGCACCCTATAAGTCTGTATTATCTTTACTTAGTAACCTGGAGATATCGAAAAAAGGAGGTAGAAGAAGGACTTACAGATGGCAAGTACCTTCACTATCGGAATTTACCAGATCGTGATCATAGATGTCATCCAGCACTTCCTGCTCCTGGGGAAGTTTGTGGGGATGTTCGTGATGATGATCATGATTTTCATCGTGGTCGTGGTTGTCGTGGTAATCATGGTCGTGATCATGATCTTGCGGCCCATGCAACCGTTGGGAGAGCATGTTGTTTCTGCTAAAAACAGTCTTGACACTCTCATCGACCAGTTTGATAAGCCCGTCTTCCCCCATACCCGATACTGCAGTCAATATCTTGAAACGAGGGGCATTTCCTGATGCCGTCCTTATAATATCAAGCACAGGATCCTCGGCATAGGAAGTTATACTTATCTTTACAGTCTCGCGGGGAGACTCCAGGAACATCTTGATGTGACCTACAAACTCCGGACTAGTCTGCATTATTGCAGATTTTACTGCTGCTGCAATGTCCATTGCTATTGATATTGCTTTTTCGCTACCAATATCCTCTTCCAGTATCCTGTAATCGTTGGCATAGGATGCGAGCCCTGAAGAGCGGCTGTCGTAGTGGGTGTGCCCTCCCGGAGAATTTAACACAGGAAGTGCAATTTCGGATGAAAATGAATTTGCAGGAGTTGCAGTAGCGTCTGCATGAGTGCGATCAGGCGCGTCCTTAATTATTGCAGAAGGAGCTATCAGATTCATCATCTCATAGAAACCTTCATCTTCCTTTTTCGAGGACATCTTCAGGACTTTAGCCTTGCGATTTAACTGCTGCACTGATTCTTCAAGTATAGGGACACGGATAGGGTCTATCAGGTCCACTTTATTGATCACAAGGATCTCTGCATCTTCTATCTGCCTTACAGCATAGTTCTTTACGGACTTCATTATATCCTTGAAACGACTTCCGTCTATAAGAGTTACAAGAGGAGCCACTTTTATAGATTCTCCGAAGTTCATCAGTTCAAGATTCTGTTTTATTACATTTGGAAAAGCGATTCCTGAAGGCTCCACTATAATGAAATCGGGATTATACGAGTTACGAAGTTCTGTCAGCGTGGCTTTCATATTAAGCTTGAGCGTGCAGCAGATACAGCCGTTAGTTATCTCCTTGGTATCCAGCCCATATTTGGAGATGACATCACCATCAATTCCAACCTCGCCTACCTCGTTAACTATTATCGCTACACTATGACCTCTCTCAGCCAGAGATTTACCTACATTGATCACAGTCGTTGTCTTTCCGCTACCTAAGAAGCCACCAATCACAATCGCATCCATCTGAAATCCTCCACAATAGAGATATACAGAATACTAACTGTTCATAATATATAAGTTTATGTAAGTTTTTGGTATTATACCAAATTAGTATTAAAAGAACACATACTCATCTTGCACTAATTATCGCTATCAGATGAATTCTAAAAATGAAAAACATATATGAAAAAACAAGACACATGAGTAATCTTTGCATAGGCCTCAATTTGAACAACCGGAAAAGCAATTATCTAAATATATTACAAGCTAATAGATACTGATTACTTTACATTAGAATAAAAATCACACTGTAACAATATTTGAATATATGCCAAGTTTGAAAAAAGTAAAAAGAATAAGAACCATAGGTAAAAAGAGCAGCAATAAAAACCAAGTACCAATCAAGCTTGTTGAGGGTACGGAAGAGAGCTTCCAACAGACTTCCCTATAACAGTAGTCATTGCCACTTATAATGATGAGTCCAGCTCAGACTGCCCGGTAATAATGTCCACTTTCTGATTCCACACAAACTATACTGTTGGAAGATAACAGTTCTTCAATGATAGGAGTAAGTTCCTCATTTTCAATCCCAATAGATGCACATATCTGCTTAAAAGTGCAGGGTCGTCTGAGGACAAGGTCATATACTTCTTCTTCAACATTGATATGCTTCATGCTTGAACGTTTTCTTTCGAGACCTTTTAAAACCAGTTTTACCCGGTCCCTTCCAAACTCCTCATCAAATCGGCGTGCTATCTCCTTGAGTCTCATCTCCGGTACAGGAATTACAAAGTCCTCTGCAGGGGGCCTGCTGACAGTGAGTATTTCAATCTCATCGGGGTCGATTATTTTAAGAACCTCTATCAACCTCGCTATTTCCCCGTCCGTGCTGTTCACCGGATAACCTGCTGAAGAATCGAGAAGCATCACTTCAATACCAAGCCTAGGGCGTTCTTTCATACACATTATAGCCTTTAAGCCGTTTATGATACTCTCGAGTCCTATACCTGCAGCAGGCCTGTTGATCGCCTTGAAGGTCTCTTCATAACCAGATACAAGGGTAGCTATCACAAGATCTGCCTCGGCAAGGTTTAATCTAACATCCTCCGATGACACCCGGGAAGAATTGGTCAATACGCAGACTGGATGCTTACTGATTGTCCTTATTCCCCTGATCATTTCCCCAAGTCCCGGATTCAATGTGGGCTCACACGTACCGGAAAAAGTAATATAGTCAAGATCTTCGATATTCTTATGATAGGATCTTATGCCTTCAACAACCTCCTCAGGAGCCACCAGACCCTCTATCCTCCCCTGGCCTGATATCTTAATCCACATGCCCAAGCTGGCAATAGACACAATCGAAATTGCAATTCTTCTTTGCGCCGGGATTACGGATGACATCAATCCCCAGGGATCTCCCCAATCTTCTTGAAAGAATGGGACCATAGATTATTCTTGATTTCATTTCTTTACCGCCATCGTTCCATAATGAACCGCTGCGAAACCAGCCAATCAGACTTCCCTAAATAACCCACTTTACTTACAAGAAAGGAAAAGGCCATGCTTCCATGGGTATTTTTGTTTCCTGGGACTTTGCGTTGCATTCACAACTGGTCTGTATGCTACCGAGATACCCATTTGAACTCTATATACACATTACCCTGGAGAATTTGCAACTTCAGGCTTTTGGAGAGTATTGCTTTTGTAACCAGATACTGAATCTGCAGATCAAGCCTTTTAACAATATGTTCTCTATCATAGATGACATATAAATAAATTATCCATAAATTATATGTATATGCCCTCTATAGGGTGAAAAAGAAACAACCTTGGTAAGTATTGGGAATCTTATATTAAATCAGGGCAAACTTTTAAGCAAAAAAAGAAAATCATTTGTTCCTCACTTTTTGCATGGGGCCTGAGTATAGCTTTTCCAGAGCCTCCAGCATTTTCTCCATATTAGCATAAGGTATCCCTGCAATCATTTCATCATTCCTGATGTCTGTGGTCCTGCGGCATCCGAAACATCCGAGGCTCATGTTCAATTTACCCGTAAGCAAAGGGATGATCGTAGAATCCACACACGTAGCCTGGAAAGCAGCTGTGCTGAAAGCCTGCCTACCCCCTTCGAAGAATGTAGCTGCTGGGACCAGCCAGTAAAGTGTCTCGGGAAGATCCACCAGGATTACTACATCAGGTTCGAACCCGAATCCCTTAAGAGGCCCTACAACCGTAGCGATTACACTACCCTCTTTAAGCTCGGAACGTTGCATGATCATATTTGCCGCAGCATCTGCACAGTCAAACATACCTATGTTTGCATGGAACTCCCCTTCTTTTACTTTGGCAGGTGTTGATACCATGCCCAAGCTTGATGCACCCACTACACATGCATGCTTGTCGGCGGGGAGTAAAAATGATTCTCCTTTCCTTGCCCTCATAATGGACTGGCAATGCCTTATGTTGCTCTCCGGCTTTTCGAATCCTTCCGGAATATTCTCGTCCTTCTTTATTAATTTGACAGCCACAGGTTCGTATTTAAGGCCAAGAATTTTGACAAGTTTTTCAGATATTTCAGCATTATTCATTTTATTATTCCTCCATATATAAAGCACAAAATATCACAACCAATGTGCGCAATTTAAATGCGCAGAACACAGAATTCACATACATCCTAATCATGTTTTCTATAAAGTCCTCCATTTACCAGTATTTACACATTGACTGTCACATTTATCTATTTTTCTAAATGCGGAGCTCTGGGATCCATAAACGTGGATAGTAAAGGACATCCTTGACAGAAGCAGGATATCAAAATCGAAAAAAGACAAGCAGAATTATATACCTGCTTCATCCGGAATAAAGTTGGATATTATATTTTTAATTGAACATTGAACCGGCAGCACTGACCAGTTCAGGCAATCTGGCAACAGGAATGCTAATAATCATTTCTTCATCCACGATCTGCGTATACTTACGGCTCCCACTGCAACCTACCGTCACACCTACTTCTCCTGTAGTATATGGAAGTGCAACACCATCACCGCACAGACTCTGTTTACCTGCAAAACTAGAGTGGATCCTTCCGCCGCTTGTATGAAGTAAAGCCTGGGACAGTTCCATAACATGCCGGGGAGTCGTGACTATGACTACAATGTCCGGTATGAATGTTGCCTGTTCCAATGGAGCGTACATGATGGACTTGACAGAAAATGGTGTTACATAAGGCACTTTTTCCATGGTCTTTCTCGCAGCTTCAATGTTGCCAAAGTGGTTAAGGTGGAAGTAGAACTCGCCGTTCTTCAGCTTCTCCCCCATTTCGCTCATGCCCATGACAGCAGCCCCACCCTTACACTGATGGTCATCCAGAGTAGTATAGAATGCAGAGCCAGTTCTCCTTACATTGTCTACCATCTGGCAATGCCTGGTTGATTCACCAATCTTTTCCATGCCTTGAGGAATGTCGTTCTCATCAGCAGCAAGCCCGACTGCGACAGGAGAGGTCTTCAGGTTTAATATCTCTTTAAGCTCACGTCCAAATTTGTTAATTTCTTTAAGTTCCATTTTGTTCGATCTCCATGTAGAAATTATCCAGACAGATTTTTAATAGGGATGTGTGAAAAACATCCACAACTGTGATATCAGTCTATAAAAACCTTTCTGGAAAGGCAGTAAACCATCTTCCTCAAATTATCAATTATTTTAAAAATAGGCAGGTTTATATTTTTAGAAGTTAATAAAATATTAACAGCACATTCAACAACCATTATAAAACATTCAACGGAGGAAAAAACATGGGATGGTTTGATGTTGTTGCAGGTATTGCGACAGGTGGATTATATACCATAGGAAAAGCTGCCTATCAGGCAGGCAATGCAGTAGAATCTGCAGGCGATGCCGCAGAAGAAGCAGGACTTGCAATTGCAGTCATCGGTTCAACGATCGAGACATTAGGAGAGCAGCTAATATCCACTCTGAAAGAAGCGGAAGAGCTCCTGACTATCAACAGGCTGACACCACGAAGCGAGGCAGACCTGTGGGACGAAGAGAAATCAAGGCTTAATGCCCTAAAGCAGGAAAAAACGAAGGTAGAGAACGAACTTAAGGCTCTTGGAGTCAGCAACCCTTCAAGTTTCAGCTTCAACTTCTGGGACATTGTATCGAACATGGACTTGGTGATCAAACAGTTCCAGCTTCTTGCCAGGCTTGCAGCAGTCAATAAGGAGATACAGAACATATTCTATCAGGAGCCAGGGGTGCTGACAACCGGCATATACAACGCAAAAGAATCACTCGAGCGTTTCAACACTATAGAGCAGCCCATGATCGAAGATATCCTGGCTTCCCTGGATGATAACTTTGAAGTTAGCGAGGAGATACTCCGTGAGATAAAAAAGCTCTTTGTGACCACAACGAAAGTATCGATTCCGGTCACTGAGCAGAGCGAGTCTCTCAAAAACAAGCTTGAAGCCCTTATGGTCGACAAACAATATTATAACAAACTGCTGACAAGAAAGGATATTCTCACATCCAGAATGGCGGATGTGATCCGCGTCCACCCGGAAAATGTATTCCAGATAGAGATAGACTCTATCAGGGTCCCAAAAGAGAACATCTATGAATCAGATATTCTTGACAGTGTTATGAATATTGGTAACGTCATCGACAGCACCATCAATCAGGAACATATCAAGGATGAACTCATCAATGCAGGAAACATCAAAGATGATATAACCAATGTCATTAACATAAAAGACGAAGCCAGCGTCGTTAACGTAAAGGACGACATGACCACGGTGGTAAATATAAAAGATGAAGCAGTGGCCATCAGAACAGTCCGGGACGATTCCATAAATGCAGGCACCATCATCGGGAAAGATGCCACATTAGAAACAGGTGTCATTAGGGAAGCCGGAAATATCGTCAAAGTTGATAGAGTATCAGGCTCAACTGCAGGATCGGGCATAAGATCTGCTGCCGGTAAAGACAGTCTCATCGCGGCTGTCAGGGCCGATAGTGCTATTGTAAGCGCATTTGAAGAAGGAGATACCCTTACAGCGAAGGATGCCAGCGTAAGCCTAAGAGCCCTTTCCGCGGCCGCAGCTGTCGCAACAGGGACTGCAGCGTCCAACTCCAATACCTACATGCATTCCTCAATGCAGCCACACGGCGCCAGGATATCCGCATCCCTTAGTACCAAGTTCGATGGCTATCAGCGCAACTATGATTCCATGAAGGCGCAGAAGGCGTTCTACGCCAGGCAGGCCCAGAAGCTGGATAAAAAATATGAGAAACTGGCAAATAAATGGGTAGAGGTTCCCGGCGTTATCCCCGGGACACTTGAAGAACTCCACGAGGTTCTGAAACGCGTAAGAACGGAAGAGCAGCCACGCATAGACATATTACTTGATAACCTCAACGCAGAGGTCCCCAGAACACTAGAGGAACTACATGGTGTGCTCCAGGTTGTCAGGACAGAAGAGCAGCCACGTATCGACGCACTGCTTGACAATCTCAACACCGGCGTGCCAGGTACGCTTGAAGAATTGAACGCTGTGTTGCGGACGGTCAGGACAGAAGAACAACCAAGGATAGACCTGTTACTTGACAATCTCAATGAAAACCTGACAGAATCAAAAGAGGCAATTACAAAAGCAAATGAAACCATGGAATCAGTACAGAAAGCCCTTTCACTCCTTGATTCGGGTTCAAAACTGAATACAAACATGATAAAGATAGGCGCCACGGTAGTAGGTGGACTTGTCGTCCTTAACCTCTTTGTCGGCTTGATAGTCCTTATCAGGATGGCATTGGGGCTGTAATACAGTCAGGGTTTAAGACTTAAACAAGAGCAGGATGGAGTCATCCTCCCTCCATCCCTTAGTCTTCTTAACGATGCTCTTCTGCTCCGGAACCATTCTTATCCTGCAGCTTCAATGACACTTACCGATATACCCTTACCATCGGAATTCACTGTCACTGTCGAGCCCTCAGGCACCTTACCTGCAACTATGAGTTTGGCGATCTTTGTCTCGACCTCGTTCTGTATGACACGCTTAAGAGGTCTTGCTCCAAAGGTTTGGCTGTAACCTGCCCGACCAAGATAGAGCTTTGCATCTTCTGTGATGTTAAGGGTTATACGCTTCTCCTTCAACCGTTCCTGCAGGTCAGCGACCTTGATGTCAACTATCTGTGCCAGTTCTTCGGGCTTGAGCGTATGGAAGATAACAACCTCATCGATACGGTTGAGGAACTCCGGCCTGAAATACTTGCCAAGCTCCTGCATGGCCCTTATCTGCAGCTCGGCATAGTCAACCTCCTTCCTGCTTTGCGGTTCCGGAAAACCCTGCTCAGGCCTGTAAGTGCCACTGCTGTCACCCAACAGCTGAGTAAGATCGCCTCCGAAAATATTGGAAGTCATCGTTATCAGGGTATTCTTGAAGTCCACAGTACGCCCCTTAGAGTCTGTAAGCCTGCCGTCGTCCAGTATCTGCAGCATGACGTTGAAAACATCCAGATGCGCTTTCTCTATCTCATCGAACAGCACCACAGAGTAAGGCCGCCTGCGCACAGCTTCGGTGAGCTGGCCGCCCTCATCATAGCCGATGTACCCGGGTGGAGCCCCGATGAGGCGCGCAACAGTGTGCTTTTCCATGTACTCCGACATGTCAATGCGTATCATGCTGTTCTCATCGTCGAACAGTTCTGCCGCCAAAGCCTTTACAAGCTCGGTCTTGCCCACGCCCGTAGGCCCCAGGAATATGAAGCTGCCAATTGGACGCTTCGGATCCTTGATACCGGCATAGTTGCGTATTACTGCATCAGACACAGCCTTGACAGCTTCCCCCTGTCCGATGATACGGTTATGCAGGTTATCCTCAAAGTGCATGAGCTTTTCACGCTGGCCTTCCATCAGCCGTGTTATAGGTATGCGGGTCCACTGACTCACTACCTCGGCAATATCCTCCTCTCCTACCTCTTCACTCAGGAGCATGTCACCCTGCATGTCCTTCAGGCGAGTCTCTTCCTGCGTGTACTCTTTCTGAAGAGGGATAAGAGTGCCGTACTTCAGCCTTGATGCAAGCTCAAGATTGCTGTCATTCTCGGCAAGCTCAAGCTGCACCTTGGTATCCTCTATCTGCTGCTTAAGAACATTCAATTTTGAGATTGCCTGCTTTTCCATGTCCCATCTGGCTCTCATGGCATCGGACTCTGCCCTTATATCAGCAAGTTCCTTTTCCAGAGCTTCGAGCCTCTCTTTGGAAGCCTCGTCCTTTTCCTTCTTAAGCGCCTCACGCTCGATCTCAAGCTGCATTATCTTGCGGTCAGCCTCATCAAGCTCGGCAGGCTTGCTGTCGATGGCAGTCCTTTTCTTGGCAGCTGCCTCGTCCACAAGGTCTATTGCCTTGTCAGGCAGGAACCTGTCAGAAATATAACGGCTGCTCATTACAGCGGCTGCGACAAGTGCAGAGTCTTTCAGGCGCACGCCGTGGTGTACCTCATACTTTTCCTTCAGACCGCGAAGTATCGAAATAGTGTCCTCGACAGTGGGCTCTTCCACAAGCACCGGAAGGAAACGGCGTTCCAGGGCAGCATCCTTCTCGATGTACTTGCGGTACTCATTCAGGGTAGTTGCACCTATACAATGCAACTCGCCGCGGGCAAGCATGGGTTTTAGCAGGTTGCCGGCGTCCATT
>NZ_JAUXNK010000090.1 GCF_030682845.1 Methanolobus sp.
ACATTGTTTTGGCCTTAATTCAACCTTATCACAGGTCCTTGAATTGAATGGTAGAAATGACATAGGGCGGCGTTCCCGCCGCATATAAAGCTATCGGAAAGCATTATTCTGTGTCCTATTCAAAATTAGTGAAGTACTGAAGGTGGGAAACTGTTGCACCTGTCAGGCTCCAGCTGCTTTTGCCAGTGGAAATCGTTGCAGAATGATCAATAGGAACGGTACCTGTATAAGTGAAATTGTCCCCAAGGGCCCTTGTATGGGTTACAAGGACAGGATAGTAGCCTTTCCACCTTACAGTGTGTCCTGAAGCAGATGTGGAACCATGAGTGCCGTATCCGCCATAGTCGCTGATTATCTGTGGCCCATCGAACCCGTCCCTGAATATCTGCCCCTGTATAGTGGCGCTGTATACCTCGCGGGTCACATCGTGCAGCAGGTCAGGATAATCACTACTCCATTTGTCGTCATTGTAGACCCAGCCGTAGTAAACACTGTCGGTATAGTTGGAGACCGAGACTCTCAGTTTGGAGTTGTTTGCAACTTCTTCCCTGCTTGTACTGGCGTCTGCCATTGACTCGTTGATGCCTTTATCGATATCGACATTGAAAGAGCCGGTTGAAGACAGATTGGCGTAGGATGTATTGATGTTGCTTTGCTTCTCATCCTCATAACCGGAACTTTTTCTGGAAATGTCACTGTAGAGCACTTTTCCGTTGTAGTAGGTAGTATAAGCCGCAGCCCATGGGTCCACTGAGTCAAACACACGCTTTTGTGTGTATAGCGTTCCTGCGTTTACGGATGATGTCAGTGCCGGACCGGTGACGATGTTGAGCGGGCCGTTCAGATAATATTGCCAGGGACCGTATGTGAATGTCCGTATATTAGTTGCTCCAAGCACGACATCCGAATTCGTCCTGCTGCTCAGGGCCTGCTCGTACTCGGTGGTCAGTTGAGCCAGCACCGGCTCCCTGGAGGTTACCAGGGTCGAGATATCCCTACTCCGGTTCACACTTGTACCAGTGGACAGGTCCACAAGCATGTAATTAAGGTCCTTTATTGTAAGGGTGTAGTAAATAGTGTAATCGTCGCCCTGCGACCTTTCGAGCTGGCGTGAAAGCGTGCCGTTGATCTTGCCAATTTCTATCTGTGAGGGTTGCACGTCAGGAACTATGTTTATAGCATAATTGTTGAATGTGTGTACGTTTCTCTGGTAATTGCTCTGCAGGAAGCGGTTGAAGTGATGGGCCGTGATATCCTTGACAGGATTTGTACCCATATGGAACCAGTTCGTTGCTTTAGTATCATTTCCATACATCAGGATAAGGTAGCCATACTCATCGGTAGCATTCTCCGGTATGGTGATCATTTCATTGAACTCGGACTTGCTCCAGAAGGAGTGAGCTTCGTCATACACGATTTTTTCATAGACCGTTCCTGATGATCCTTTCACAATAAGAGTTCTTGGTTTTGCAGAGAATATGTTGACTATGGCTTCAAGTATATTGGATGGCAGTTTCACGTTCACTTCTATCGTTTCGCCCGGTTCTGCCTCCTTGCTTTTTGAGAATACTGAGAACTTATCCTCACCCCATTCTTCATATGTGGTTCCCTCAGACTTGATTATGGGATGCTCTCCTTGCCATTTGAAGGCTTCCATGCCGGCATAGTTGAGGCATCGTGCAAGGTCTGCTGAAGCGATATCCTCTGCGGCTTTCTCCATACTGATGCCGTCGGTCTGGTATATGGTCTCAGCGAGCTCGTAGTCCATTTTCATAAGATAGAAGGAAGATGTTATGGAAAAGAGGAGCACGAAGATGCCGATGACAGCGAAGGGAATATAGGCGCGGGTATCATGAACAAAAGAACACCTGCATCTTCTCGTTTTTATTCTCATTGCAATACCCTTTCGATTTGCTATTCTACTTCACTCAGAATTGAAAAGAAGAAGTAAATTTGATATTTAAACATTGCTATTTTGTTCCGGTAATAAGTAAAAAATAAGAATGCTGTGTAAATATAGCTCGATGTGGTAATACCGATATTAAAGGGACCAACCGGAAACAATGTTAGAAGGAGGATGGCTTAAAGTAATATAAGGAAAGGATGCAATTATTATTAAATCAAATCAGAACTAAATAGGATTGAGGGTGTGCAAATTGACGACAATCGAGATTATGGGTAGTGGTGAGCAGGATAAAGGCTTTACAAGAGATCTGTTTTACATCATGCAGTTTCCTCCTGAAGGTATATTCAGCACCGTGCTTGCAAAATCAAAAACATACAGTTATACACTTATGTGCCTTGCTAAAGGCACTGACATCGACACCCACACATCATCAAAGAACGGGGTAGTTCAGGTGCTTAAAGGAAGTGGAATATTCAGGCTCTTTGATAGGGATATTGAAATGAGGCCGGGTATTTTTATCTTCATGCCGGCAGATGCGCCGCATTCCCTGAAAGCAGACGAAGATCTGGCAATATTGCTCTGCCTCACGGAATAGATATCAACGTAAGGAAAAATGAAAAAGAAATGTTTTTCATTCTTCTGTCATATTTTGCGTGACCAGTTCGAACATGTAGATAGCTGCTTCCTCATTACGCATATCCGTCCAGACTATCCGATCACCATATACGGCAGGATACACCTGGTTTGACACGTTTGAACTTACCTGCAGTTCCTCACCTGTTAAGAGGTCATGCATATAAATGTCCCAATTTCCGGGCATGTCTCCGTCCTGATTGCGGTCATCCATCCATACTATACGGTTGCCGCTGATAGCCGGGTCCACCTGCCAGGATTCGTTTGTTGTCACCTGTATTTCCTCACCTGTCGAGAGGTTATACATGTATATGTCCTGGTTGAAATTGCGGTAATCAGTCCATACTATCCTGTCATCATCTATTGCAGGAAGATACTGCTCAGACTCGTTTTGCGTCAGTTTTGATTCTTCACCGGACGATATATTGTACAGATAAACGCTGGAACTTCCATTGCGGGCATCCTCCCATACAATTGTATCTCCGCAGATATCAGGATACCACTGATCTGCTTCATTGGTTGTGATCTGTGTTTCCTCTCCTGAAGTGATATTGTACATGTAGATGTCCATGTTGCCGTTGCGCATGTCACTCCATACTATCCTGTCTTGGTTTATTGCCGGAACACGCTGGTCAGCAGGGTGGACCGTTACCTGCCTCTCCTCGCCTGAAGAAAGGTCATACATGTAGATATCCCAGTCCCCATTACGATTATCCTCCCATACGACAATATCCCTATATATGTCAGGAGTCATCTGGATAAACGGAGTTGATGTTATCTGCACTTCCTCTTGCGATGAGATATTGTACATGTAGATGTCAAATGTCTCATTACGGGTATCAGTCCATACTATCCTGTCCTCATGGATGGCAGGGTACCATTGCCCTGTCCCGTTAGACTCTATCTGCGTTTCAATACCTTCGGCCATGTTTGCCAATGCCATACCCATAGAAAGAAGTAACAGAACTATCAGAGAATAAATTACTATACTTTTTCTCAGTTTCACTTATTTACACTCCCGGAGAATTCAGGTCTTCTCAGGGACCCGAATTGATAATCTATATATTGTGCTTATAGGCTTTTGTTGCTTTGGAAACATTGTTCCTTAACTAAGCTTGCTGAAACATACTCATGGAGATAAATCCGTAGGTCCCTTAGAATGATACTCAGGCTTTATCATCCCCAGAGTAAATATAAAGAAATAGCATAATGGATAAAGTCGAGTAATAGAAAAATAGATTATATAGATGAAAGGGAAATGATTCTATGACAATAAAAGATTCACTATCAAAAGAGCTGCCTGTGGAAGAGTATGTTATAGATCAGGAACCATACTACATTCCTGTTGGTAATGAAGTGGAAATATTCATGGCAGCTTACAAGAACCTGCTGCCTGTTAATCTCAAGGGGCCTACAGGATGTGGGAAGACACGTTTCATGGAATATATGGCCTACAAATTAAAACGCCCTCTGATAACTGTTGCCTGCCATGAGGATCTTACTGCGACAGATCTTGTAGGTAGATTCCTTATAAAAGGAGATTCTGTAGAATGGAATGACGGCCCTCTGACAAAAGCTGTAAAGAGTGGAGCTATTTGTTATCTTGATGAAGTGGTAGAAGCCAGGAAGGACACTATAGTGGTCATACATCCACTCACAGATAACAGGCGCATTATTCCTATCGACAAGTTAGGTGTCATTATAAAAGCATCACCCGAATTCATGCTTGCCATATCCTATAATCCGGGATACCAGAGTGCTGTAAAAGACCTTAAGCAGAGTACCAGACAGCGATTCGTGTCAATAGAATTCGATTATCCTCCGGCGGACCTTGAAAGGCAGATAGTTATCCATGAAAGCGGAGTAGACGAAAGAACTGCAGGGTTCCTGGTAGAAATAGGCCACAGAATACGCAATTTCAAGCACCATGGTCTGGAAGAGGGAGTAAGTACCCGTCTTATGATCTATGCAGGCAAGCTGATACATGAAGGAATAGATCCGCGGGAAGCATGCAGGACAGCGATGGCAAGGCCGATAACGGATAATGCCGATCTTCAAAAGAGTATCGACGAAATAATATCAGCTATCATGGAATAAGAGGCGGCTTTGGGAAAGGATACAGGTACTTTGGATCATCTTACAGAAGAAGAGATTTCAGCGCTGATAAGCTCTCGCTTCCCAAAACTGGACAGCACCGATATTTTAAGGCTGACAGGAGGATTTGAGGGTTTTGAGAAGCATGAGCTCGAGGCTATCCTTACTCCCGGGGCCAGGGTGTTGAAGAGGGGATTAAGGGTCCTCATGGCTTACCTGAAAGCGTCGCCTGGAGTTTACAGGCTTCTTGCTGAGGAGGATTTCTATAAGTGGCTCCTTATTGCACAGAAAGTGTCTGTCCTGAGTGTATCCTGTTGTGAGGGGTTCTTTGATTCCTCAGCAGGCATTATCAGTAAAGGGGGCCTGCCTCTGCTTGAAAGATGGACCGATAGGGGAGTATCTTATGCAGAAAAAAGTAAATGGCTCGCAATCGCTTATTTCAAATACACAGGTGTCATCGTCGGTTCAACGGATTTTGACAACTTCAAGCAGTTAGTTACGATAGGCAGGGATTTTGCAGATTCGAATGTAAACGTTGCAGAGGAATATTTCAAGAACCTGCCCCTTCTGCAGAGCCTGCTATCAGCCCAGGACTTTGTTCTGTGGTGTGGTATCATAGAACGCATGCTCAAAATATACTGGCTGGCTGCAGTCGACATCATAAATGCGACGCCTGGGGTGCTTTCGGATGTGCCTGCTCATAGAAGGAGAATAGTTTTGGAGGAACTGGATGCGTTTATAATTCACGGAGGAACGACTACACTTGCGCTGTTCAGGAACGCTCCTTATGCTATCGGGAAACTTGATGACCGGAATATGCACAGATGGGCATCAATAGCCTCCGGGATTTCAAAAAGAGATACAGAAGCTTCTGTTTCTTTTATGAACTGGAGTCCTGAGATACTCAGTTACCTGGAAATGGACGAGATTGAGGATTGGGTGAACAAAGGAATAGATACACTCTCTGACAAGCATGCTTTTCGTGCATATGTTTACGGCAGTTTTAAGGGTATGGGAAGCACTTCTGATCATCTCGGCAGGGATGAAAGATCCCTTTTATTGGATACAGGAGCCAAACTTGCGCTAGTAAATCCTGAATGTCTGGAAAGATACTTTGAAAATGCTCCTGATGCCTTTAAAATGCTTGAAAAGGAAAACTTCGGGGAATGGGTAAGCATAGGGATTGCAATCTCAGAGCAGAGTTCAACCTATGGATCCAGTTATTTCAAAAATTCTGTTTCATCCCTGAGAATAATAGCTCCCTCGTATCATGGTGATATTTTCAGGACTTCTCGCAACCTGCTTGAAAAGGACTGGCTCCTAGCGGGGGCTTTTTTTGATAATCTCCCCCAGGTGATTGAAAAGATTGGGGTTGAGGATATAAAGAGATGGGCAGGCACCGGGATCAGGGTATATGAACACACTCAAAAACTGGCTGTGGACTACTTCTCCCATTCCCCCATGCTCATGAAGGATCTCGGGGTCTGCGAACTGGAGGAATGGGCCCTGAACGGAATCAAGATAATGGAGGATAATCCGCTCCTTGGAAGGCCGTATTTTTCCCTGAGGTCTAAGAGCTCAAGAGATTTCATAGAAGAGCTGACAGGTTCTGTAGCTCTTCAAAAGGTAGCCGCCATCCTTCGATACTATGCACTCGGGCTCTCTGGTGTCAACTTCAGCATCCTTTCACGTAAGGTCCTGCAACTTGAAGAGGATGCGGATACGATCAACCCGGTTGTAGCAGGCCGGACTATCTACCTCGCTCCGCGGATTAAGAAATATCGCGGCTTTGATGATAACTTCAGGATATATAAGCTAAGTGTAATGCATGAAGTGGGTCATGTTCAGTTCAGCTCCATGGAAATCCCTTCCAGGGAATCATCGGGACTCATTGAAGCTATCATGGAAAAATACGGCCGTGAGAAAGATGGTACCTATATGGACCAGGTGCATCTGGAGAAGGTCCGGGGCTCCTCGGACACTGTAGACATATCGGACATTGTTGCTCTTTTTCCCAATGAACCTCTGGCGGCAAGCATACTAGGGGTGCTGGAGGATGCAAGAATCGAGTACATGATCATGGATTCCTACAGAGGTGTCCGTTCAGATCTTGAAAACATCAGGCACCAGATGCTTATGGAAAGACCGGTGCCTGAGGATGGACTTGAGATGTTCATGGAGGCACTGCTCTGGCTCTCAACCGGCCATGAGCCTGCTTTTGCTCTTACAGGAACTACGGCAGAGCTGACGGAGAATGTTCGGAGTTCTCTGAATAATATCTTAAGGCAAGATTCATCGATACATGACTGTCTTGAAGTCACTTTTGACATATATAAGATGCTTGATAGTCATTTCGGGCCTCTTGGAGCAAGAGAGTATGAGATCCTGAAGAACATAGAGTACAGGGGCATGGGTCTTGGCGCTTATGGCAATAAAGAACCGCTTGCCAGCAGGGCATATGAGAATGTGATCAAGAGGTTCATCCCTGAAAGTGAGACAGACCTGACCGCAGAGAAGGAAAGACCAAAAGAAGAAAAGGTCAAAAGCAAATCCAGCTACGCTAAAGACAAGGACTGGAAGATACTTGGAAGTTACAGGTACGATGAGTGGGACACTTCCATCAGTGACTATAAAACTGACTGGTGCACCGTTAAAGAGGTGGAGCCCGTGGGCGTGTCTGCAGACTATTACAGGGATGCTTCCGAGCGTTACAGGAACGAGATAGCCCTTATAAAGCGCGTGTTCAGCAGGATGAGACCAGAGGCGTTTCACAGGATGCGCAAACAGGTCGATGGTACTGAGATCGATATTGATGCATTTATAGATGCGCTGATCGACAAAAAGGGCGGTATTAACCCGGAGGACAGGTTGTATATCAGGTGGGATAAGCACGAAAGGGATGTAGCTACCCTTTTCCTGGTGGATGTCAGCGCTTCCACCCGCAAGGTACTGGGCATGGACGGCAGAAGCATCGTGGATGTGGAAAAGGACGCACTCATTGTGATGATACAGGCACTTGAGAGTATAGGGGACAAATACGCAATATACGCTTTCTCAGGAAATACCAGAGAAGATGTAGAGTATTTTGTCATTAAGGAATTCGAAGAGGAACTTTCAGGGGATGTGGCACGCAGGATAAGCCTTCTGGAACCTGTAGCCAATACAAGGCTGGGGCCTGCCATCAGGCATTCAATCACGAAGCTTGAACAGGTCAGCGCAAGGACAAAAATAATGCTGCTGCTCTCTGACGGGGAGCCCTATGACACATGTACGGGGGAAGGTGCTTATCAGGGCCAGCTTGCAGAAGAGGACACAAGGGTTGCCATTCAGGAAGTGAGGTCCAGGGAAATGCATTTCTTCTGCATTACAGTCGATAATAACCCCGGAGAGTACCTGGACAATATATTCTCTGATGTTGGATATACGATAATCGATGATGCACGGGTGCTGCCTGAAAGCCTTCCTTTGCTGTATAAGAGAATAACCACGTGATATAGCATGCATGAGAAGCTTAAAGTATTTATAGCAGGGGCCTATACTACATTGACACTCAAATGTTTGTAGGATATGTTCTTTTGATTACAGATCCTGTAGAAGAGCTTTGGTCAGACCTATAGACTTCTTTTCAACCACTAGGTTGATAAAACAGGCATATATATAAAAATGAATCAAACTACATTCATATTGCGATTAAACATTATATATACAAAGTGATTGACATGGCACCTAAAAGAGCATTTTTGACTAAAGGTTTTGGAGTACATAAGGACAGGTTGGCATCTTTTGAGTTGGCTTTAAGGGCTGCACAAATTGAGAAATATAACCTCGTCACTGTTTCCAGTATACTCCCCCCCAACTGCAAAATCGTATCAAAGGAGGAAGGACTTAGCGATATAGCAGCCGGCGAGATAGTACACTGTGTTCTGGCACGCAATGATACAAATGAGCCGCACAGATTAGTTTCAGCTGCAGTAGGCACAGCAGTTCCTGTGAATGAGAAGAACTATGGCTACATATCCGAACACCACTCGTATGGTGAAGATGAGACTAAGGCAGGAGAGTATGCAGAAGACCTGGCAGCAACAATGCTGGCAACAACTCTTGGTGTTGAGTTTGATGCTGATTCAGCCTGGCACGAGAGAGAGCAGGTATACAAGGCAAGCGGTCACATCATCGACACAACACACTACTGCCAGACAGCCCATGGCGATGCTGAAGGCAAGTGGACGACTGTGGTAGCTGCCATGGTGTTTATCGAGTAATTTTAGGTTATACGGTTTTATTTATGGGTAGTGTATTTTGGAGCCATACCAGATTACATTCCCTTTGATATCATTTGTTTTCAATTGTGAGTTTCGCTTCAGTGTATCTCTGTTTTAAACCCCTGAATAGGTTCTTTATGGAAGTACTCTTTTTGTGGGGGTTCTACGTGCATTGTTACAAAAATCAAATATGGCTGCAATATCAAATAGAAAACTTAAATAAAATATGTGTTATGTTCTCAACCGTATTAACATTTTAAATATAGGTGAATTGTCATGAAGAAAATACTGAGCATACTTTTGGTTTTTGTTATGATCGGACTGGTTGCAGTTTCCGGTTGTACTGACACAGCTGAAGAAGGAACTGAAGACGAGGCAATCGTTGACGATGAAGTGACAACTTTTCATTATTCCTGACTTCAATTTTGACACTATGGAATTTAATATCTGAACCAATACTTCGCAAAGTGAATAACATGTCAGGAACAAACCTATTGATACAGTTGAAAGTAGGTGGTATGATATGAAGAATACTAAGTTGAAAATAGCGTTGATAACCGCTGTTATGTTATTCCTGTCAATCGGGTTTGCCAGCGCAGCCTGTTATCTCAATGATGTTCAGGAAGATAGCATTGAGTATGAAGGATACCTGAATGTTAGTCTGGATGTGTCAACATCAGCTCCATATACGGCTGAGATGATGCTGACAGATGAAACACAGGCCTTTTTCCCGGATGCAACAATCGAGACCATATTGCTCAATGTTCCTGTGGATCAGATCGAAAGTGTGACTGATGCAGAGGGAAATGAATGGGAAGTAAACGAGATCAGTGAAGAAGCAGATGGTTTTGGTATCTTTAACGTCAGTATTGATTCAGGTGATGATGTAGAAATTGACCCTGCAACAACAATCACTATAAATTTAGTTGACACTTGGGACCAGTCATTTCCACGGAATGATGCAGGATATCTCATAGCAACTGAGATAAACGGCATCGGAGAAGATGCCGATGATAGTGCATGGGTGACCCTTGGATTCTGCGAAGCGCCAGCACCTATAGTGGACGAGGAAGAACCTATCGAAGAAGTCCCAGTTGAAGAACCTCCAGTTGAAGAACCTCCGGTTGAAGAACCTCCGGTTGAAGAGCCTCAAGTTGAAGAACCAGCTGAGGAAACTGTCTGTTATCTGAACGTCGTTCAGGAAGACAAGAGCGAATTTGAAGGGCAGCTCAATGCGACATTGATCATCGATAATGAGACAGAGAACACTGCCGAAATTGAGCTAGCGAATGAGACTCTTGAGGAATTCCAGGAAGCTCAGATGAACAGGATACTGCTCAATGTTCCTGTGGATCAGATCGAAAGTGTGACTGATGCTGATTGAAACTAGATTGAATTTGCAGAGTCTGGGGTAGAGATCAACGATAATCAATTCGGGTACTTCATTACAATGATCACTGTAATGATGGATATGGAA
>NZ_JAUXNK010000094.1 GCF_030682845.1 Methanolobus sp.
TGGGACAGTGTACGGAATAGGGGCCAGGGGTTTAAAAGGTAATCTTGAGAACGCAGGCATTAAGGTAACTGAAGATCAGGCAAGACAGTTTATTAGAGGCTTCTATAAGGGATATCCGAAAGTAGATAAGTACCTAAACAACGCGCAGAGGCAGGGGCTAGAAAACCTTTGCATAAGAAACGCAGCAAACAGGTATATCAAGTTTGATAGGCCAACAGAGGAACAGCAGGAGGGTTATATAAAAAGGCAGAGCCAGAACATGCCGATACAGTCCTTGTGTGCTGATATGGTTAAGATAGCAATTGCCAGCCTGCACAAGACCCTTGAGCCTGAAGGGGTCCGGTTTATCAATTGCGTACACGATGAGCTAGTTTTTGAATGCAAGGAAGAACAGGCCGATTATGTAGCTGATATTGTTAAATTAGAGATGGAGAAAGCAGGAAGTATGTATATTGATAAAGTCCCTGTAATTGCTGAAGTCTCAATATCTGATGCATGGATTAAATAAAAATAGTTTAGATACTAAACTATTGTAGGTGTACACATGAAGCGCAGAAATACAGTAACCAAACAAGCAACCCTCACCAGGTATCCGGGTAAGGGTAAGGTAAGAGTAAAAGCATATACTGTAAAATCACATATCAGGAATTATCCTAAACGGTAATTCCTCTTTTTCAATTCTACCCTATACGTTTTTACTACTTTTAAACCTGCACACTCTACACCTTGATATCGTTTCACCATATTATGCATATAGTCTTATAATAATAATTGTCACTTTTTCGGGTTTTGTTTCCATAGTTAGCTAATAGTATGTATAACATATTGTCGTGTCACTTCAAATCACCGCATAGTGTTTTTGTACGTGTATCCTGTCGCGACATGTCGCGAACTGTAACTTATCTTTTCATATTGTGTTCTAAGTAAATAATGAAGTTTGCTTTAATTTCTGTTGTTGCTGTTGGTAACTTTCTAGTTTTTTATTTTTTCTTGGTACTAAGTAAATAATGAAAAAGGCTTGGTTTTTCTTCTTCCCACCTGGCACTTCCCCTTTTTAATCTCAATGTTGTTCTAAGTAAATAAAGGGGAATCGCTTAATTTTCGTCGTCGTCGCCAAAATGATTTTCCGCTACTTCCGATATAGTCATCTACTATACTTTGTATCATGCGACAGACAGACAACCACATATATCCTGCTTACATCACTCAGATACTACCTGCTTTTATTAGTCCTCTTGTTATCGTTCCTTATGTACATGGTCAATAGTGTTTTGTGTCTAATCGTGTCTAAATCTGTGTCACATTCAAATATGTGAAGATTTCCGATATTTCCGGTTTTGCCCACATTTGCCCCGGTATTTCTACACATCACACATTCTATGCATAGCGATTATATGCGGCTTTTTGGTCATGTGGCGGCGGCGGAAATGCCACACAAACATATACTATCTGACTTAAACAGAACTATTTTTCATTGTTTTGTTGTCCCACAGGGAAAGATCATTAATTTAATTACTACATTGTGTCAGTGCATTCCGAATGTGTAAGGGTCACACTATATTTGAAAAAGAAGAAGAAGAAGAAGAAGAAGAATAACTACCTCATATTTGATAATTGACTATTTCAGAAAGTCTATTTTTTAATTACGTGTAGTAGCAAGACATAACTCAATTGTATGTTTTATTCATCTGCTTGCAGATATTTAAAACCACTCGGATATATCAAAGTTAACGATTGTATGTGTATTTGATACTAAAGGAAATAATTATCATATCAATCGAACAATAGAAAGTTATAATAAGTTTATGACGTAAGCTATAACAGTTTACTTCAAAAAAGGCAAGTGGGCATAATTATGATTCAAAACCAGAGTCCTGAACAACAAGCCAGAAATGCTATTGATGAAAAACTAATTGACTCTGGCTGGGCAGTACAAGAGAAGGACAGAATTGACTGGAAAGAATCACAAGGGATTGCGGTTAAGGAATATCTTACAGATGTAGGACCTGCTGATTATGTTCTCTTTGTTGATAGGTCACCTGTTGGGATTATTGAAGCTAAAAGAGAGGATGAGGCTCATCGCCTAACCAACGTTGAAATTCAGTCATCTGGTTATGCCACAAGTAAGTTACAATACCTGAATAATGACCCTCTGCCATTTGTATATGAGAGTACAGGAGAAGTGACAAGATTCACTGATTACCGTGACCCTAAACCAAGATCAAGACCGGTTTTCTCTTTTCATAGACCTGAGACTTTTAGAGAATGGCTTGGGAAGGATAAGTCATTGAGGGCAAGACTTCATAATATCCCGGAACTTGGGACAAAGGGAATGCGGGATTGTCAGGTGAAGGCAATTATCAAGCTTGAAGAGTCTTTCAGGGATAACAGGCCAAGGGCACTGATACAGATGGCAACGGGTTCTGGAAAGACTTATACTGCTATCACGTTCATTTATCGACTGCTTAAATATGCGGATGCGAAGAAGATATTGTTCCTAGTTGATACTAGGAACCTTGGAGAGCAGGCTGAACAGGAGTTCATGTCCTATATCCCCAACGATGATAACCGCAAGTTCACTGAATTATATAATGTCCAGAGGCTTCGTTCAAGCTATATATCGTCGGATAGTCAGGTGTGCATCTCGACCATACAGCGTCTTTATTCGATACTAAAGGATGAAGAGCTGGAGGAGGATATGGAAAAGGAGAACCCTGCTGAGAAAGGGTGGCAGCCGAAGGAACCACTACCAATAGTGTATAATGAGAGGATACCAATTGAAACGTTCGATTTTGTAGTTATCGACGAGTGCCACCGTTCTATATACAATCTGTGGCAGCAGGTGCTGGACTATTTTGATGCTTTCCTGATAGGGCTGACGGCTACGCCGGATAAGAGGACATTCGGTTTTTTCAATGAGAATATCGTGAGTGAGTACAGCCATGAGAGCGCGGTTGCAGATGGGGTCAATGTAGGTTATGACGTGTACACCATCGAGACTGAGGTAACCAAGAACGGGGCTCAGATAAAGGCTAAGGAGTTTGTGGACAAGCGGGAAAAACTCAGCCGAAGGAAACGCTGGGAACAACTTGACGAAGACTACATATACACATCCAGCAAGCTTGACAAGGATGTCGTTAATCCCAGCCAGATAAGGAATGTGATCAGGACCTTCAGGGATAAGTTGCCTGAGATTTTCCCGGGCAGGCAAGAAGTTCCAAAGACACTCATATTTGCTAAGACCGACAGCCATGCGGATGATATCATTCAGATAGTCAGGGAGGAGTTTGGGGAAGGCAATGCTTTCTGCAAGAAAGTGACCTATAAGCCTGAGGAGGGCGATGACCCGAAATCTGTGCTCTCTGCTTTTCGTAATGATTACAACCCACGTATTGCTGTGACAGTTGACATGATAGCTACAGGCACTGACGTGAAGCCGCTGGAGTGCCTGCTGTTCATGAGAGATGTGAAAAGTCGCAACTATTTCGAACAGATGAAGGGGCGGGGTACGAGAACCTTAAATTACGATGACCTGAAGAAAGTGACACCATCAGTGGTTTCTGCGAAGACGCATTTTGTGGTTGTGGATGCGGTGGGTGTGACAAAGACTCTGAAGACCGATAGCAGACCTCTGGAGCGCAAGAAAGGAGTCGCTCTGAAAGATTTGCTTGCGGCGGTGACAGTTGGTGCTAAGGACGAGGATCTTTACGTGTCGCTTGCTAACCGACTGGCTAGATTGGGTAAGCAGCTTAGTGAGGGAGAGAAAGAGACCTTTGCTGCAAAGGCTGATGGGAAGACAATTAACCAGACTGTGAACGATTTGCTTTGTGCGTATAATCCTGATATGATCGAAGCTAAGGCCTTTGAGATACGGCAACGTCAGCCCGAAATCCCTGAATCACAGGCTAAGGTGAAGGCACAGGAGGAGCTTATTGATGTTGCAAGGTCAACGTTCTCTGGCAACTTGAATGAGTATATTGAGAATGTGCGCAGAGTTCACGAACAGATCATTGATACAGTTAATATTGACAAAGTTAACAGGGCAGAATGGGACAGGGATGCTGTGCTGAGAGCAGATGAACTTATTAGTGACTTTAAAGCATACTTGGAGAACCACAAGGATGAGATTACCGCGCTTAAGATATTCTACAATCAGCCCTACCAGCGCAGGGAAGTGACCTTTGCAATGATTAAGGAGGTGCTTGAGCGGCTGAAAATGGATAAACCTCAGTTAGCACCGATGCGGGTGTGGCAGGCATATGAGCAGCTTGAGAAGGTCAACGGTAATTCCCCCAGAAGCGAGCTTACAGCCCTTGTATCGCTCATTCGCAGGGTTACTGAGATAGACCCTGTGCTGACAGCTTACGACCTTACAGTAAACCGCAACTTCCAGGAATGGGTTTTCAGCAAGCAGGCCGGAACCTTGAAGTTCAATGAGGAGCAGATGAACTGGCTGCGCATGATTAAAGACCATGTCACCAACAGTTTCCATCTGGAGCTTGAAGACTTGGATTACCAACCCTTTGACATCTTAGGAGGGCGTGGCAAGATGTATCAGCTCTTTGGTGACGGGATGAACGGGATTATTAGTGAATTGAATGAGGCGCTGGCGGCTTAAAAATGGAAGAAAAAGTTGGATGGAGTAAAGCTACAATTAAAGAACTAATATCTCGTGATGGATGTTTTTGTGATGGTGATTGGATTGAAAAAAAGGACCAAAATCCAAATGGCAAGGTTCGACTAATTCAATTAGCAGATATAGGAGATGGATTATTTAAAAACAAATCTGATAGATTCCTAACTTTTGAGAGGGCGAAAGAAATTAATTGTACATTTCTTGAAGAAGGAGACATAATTGTTGCAAGAATGCCTGAGCCAATTGGAAGATGTTGCATATTCCCACTTAAAGGTACAGGAAAACATGTCACAGCAGTAGACGTTGCAATTATTAGGTTTGGAAACAAATTTATTTTCCCTAAATATTTTTTATATATACTTAACAGTCCGCAAAGCAGAAATTATATTGAAGCACTCCAAAGTGGGACAACTCGGAAAAGAATTTCCAGAATAAATCTTGCAACTATAGAATTTCCTATCGCTCCCCTTCCCGAACAACACGCCATAGTCTCCAAGTTGGAGCAACTCTTCAGCGAGCTCGACAACGGTATTACCAATCTCAAGCTCGCACAGGGACAGCTCAAAGTTTACCGGCAGACGGTGCTGAAGAAAGCATTTGAGGGCGAACTTACAAGAAAATGGAGAGACCAGCAGGCGAAGTTGCCAACTGCGGAGGAATTGATAGAGGAGATACAGAGGAAGAGAAGAAAGGCTTCCAGGAGTCCAAGCAAGAAGATTAAAGTTGTAAAATCTATTAATGAAGCAGAGCTTGCAACATTATTAGAGTTACCAGAGGGCTGGATGTGGGTAAAAGTGGATGAATTGTGTGACGTTGTTAGAGGAGGTTCACCAAGACCTGCAGGAGACCCTACATATTATGGTGGAGAAATACCCTTCTTAAAAGTTGCCGACTTAACACATAATGATGATGTATATTTGAATGGTTATAAATATACTATAAAGGAAGCGGGACTTAAAAAGACAAGATATGTAGAAAGAAATACACTACTTCTATCGAATAGTGGAGCCACACTCGGAGTTCCAAAAATATGTTCTTTCAAGACTACTTTCAATGATGGAATCGCTGCATTTCTAGATTTAATAGAAGAAAGCTTGCTCTTTCATTATTATTTCTGGCTCAGCAAAACCAAAGAACTACGAACAATAAATCAAGGAGCTGCACAGCCAAACTTAAATACCGACATTATAGCAAATTATCCATTTCCTCTTTGCTCCCTTCCCGAACAGCAAGCCATCGTCCAACAAATAGAAACGCGGCTTTCGGTCTGCGATAAACTGGAGCAGGACGTAGTGGAGAATCTGGAGAAGGCCGAAGCACTGCGGCAGAGTATTCTGAAAAGGGCGTTCGAAGGTAAACTGCTCAATGAAAGAGAACTGGAAGAAGTGAGAAGTGCACCTGGTTGGGCGCCTGCGGAAGTTCTGTTGGAGAGAATCAATGCTGAGAAAGCTACCGCAAAATAATATCTGTTTATAATCAATTATCAAAGGTTCATAACATGTCTGAAAATACTTCATCTATTGTATCCAAAGTATGGAGCTTCTGTAATGTGCTGCGTGACGGGGGTGTGAGCTATGGGGATTATCTGGAACAGCTCACGTTCCTCATATTCCTAAAAATGGCAGACGAGTACAGGAAACCACCTTATAGCAGGGATATAGGTATCCCGGAGGAACACAGGTGGGATGTGCTTAAGCAGAAAAGAGGAGCAGAGCTTGACACTCATTATAGGAAACTGCTTGATGAGCTGGGTAAAAAGCCGGGGATGCTCGGGCAGATATTCCTCAAGGCTCAGAATAAAATAAGCGACCCTGCAATGCTGTACAAGGTCATCGACATGATTGACAAGGAAAGCTGGGTCATGATGGGTGTTGACACCAAGGGAGAGATATATGAGGGTCTGCTGCAGAAGAATGCAGAGGATACAAAGAGCGGGGCAGGTCAGTATTTCACCCCCAGGCCGCTTATCAGGGTCATGGTAGAATGCTTACGTCCACAGCCTATGAAGACCATCGGTGACCCTTGCTGTGGTACTGGTGGATTCTTCCTTGCTGCCTATGATTTCCTCACATCAAAGCAATCACATCATCAGCTTGACAAGGAACAAAGCCGCTTTTTGAAGGACAGGACCTTCGGAGGCAATGAAATAGTCCCCGGAACCCGCAGGCTGGCACTGATGAACCTATTCTTGCACAACATTGGAGAAATAGATGGCGAACCGATGATATCCAATTCTGATGCCCTGATAGCTGACCCGGGCATTCGATATGACTACGTGCTCACCAATCCGCCCTTCGGGAAGAAGAGCAGCATGACCTTCACTAATAATGAAGGAGAGCAGGAAAAAGAAGACCTCACCTATAACCGCCAGGACTTCTGGGTCACTACCAGCAACAAGCAACTAAATTTCGTGCAGCATATTCATACCATTCTTAAAACAGGAGGTAAGGCAGCAGTTGTGCTTCCAGACAACGTTCTCTTTGAAGGTGGGGCAGGTGAGACCGTGCGTAAGAAACTCATGGAAACCACTGACCTGCACACCGTATTAAGGTTGCCTACGGGCATATTCTATGCTCATGGTGTGAAGGCGAACGTACTATTCTTCGAGGCAAAAGAAGCATCTAAAGATCCCTGGACAAAAGAGGTGTGGATATATGACTATCGTACCAATGTTCATCATACACTGAAGAAGAATCCCTTGAAGTATTCTGACCTTGAAGACTTCATCAGCTGCTATAATCCCGATGACCGGCACAAGCGCAAAGAAACATGGAGTGAAGAGAATCCAGAGGGGCGCTTCCGCAGGTTCAGCTATGATGGGATTATGGCAAGGGACAAGACCAGCTTGGATATATTCTGGCTCAGGGACAAAAGCCTTGCAGACCTGGACAATCTTCCGGATCCTGACATCCTTGCAAATGAGATTATCGAGAATATTGAAGCAGGTTTAGAGAGCTTCAGAGAGATTGTGATAACGCTCAATGGGAACGGGGAATGAATCGGTGATGGAGCAAAGTTCTGATGTGTTAGCAGAATAGTAACTATTCAGCCTACCACAATTTGCCTATTGATAATGATTTCATCGAAATGGAGATGTTTGCTCACTAACAACCTAAGAATCAAAAATCAATGAATAGCAACAATCAAAACAAATGACCCTAATGAAATTTACGTCTCAACTATTTGTAAAGATTGCTATTGATAGTGTTTTCATCAGGCTGAATAGTTACATAGGAACGAACATTGAAACTTCCGCCAAGACAGGCACTTTATTAAGATACCCGGTGCCTGCTTTATCAATCCCAAGTCGTAACTATTCAGCCTGACAAAATCGTTATCATTAGCCAGCTTAGAAATAAGTTGATGTGTGAAATCTTTTTAACGAATTTGTTTTAACTATGGCAATTGATTGCTTTTTTCGTTTCAAAAAATTTTAGGTCAAAATACCTCTATTCTAATAGAATCAGCATCATTGGACTGATTGTAGTAGGCTGAATAGTTACGTTCCTATTACACAAACTATAGCAATTGACTGTATCAGCGACGACGACAAACCAACCCATTTATTTTAGTTGACTTAATCGAATGGAAATACCGGAAATACCATTTGCCCCGCTTGCTGAGTAGTAAATCAATATGCTGTTACATTATGCTAGTGTTAGTGGCGGTGGCAATGTTCCATTGAATGTATTTAGTTGACTTATTCGGATGGAAATAATGACCAAGATGCAACCAGTAATAACAAAGCGTCAAAACTTCTACGAATCAAATTATAAAAACACATTGCAGTTACTTTAAATAGTATTATTGACGCACGCAAGAGTGCCGATGGTAATATTATAATTGACTTAATCGGACTAGAAAATAATGCCCATGACAGCAGCAGCAGAATAGAAGAAGAAGAAATACCATGCAAAGTATAGTAGTTGGCTATATCATAACTGCCAGCTCAAACGTGAGGGCTTGTATGGGCGAGTCAAAGCATCGCCCCGCCAACCCCACACGATAACACATATAAAGAAAAATAGTCAGGATATATTTATATATTTATCTTATATATATTGTCTAGGGTGTGTGAACTTTTCAGAAAACTATCCCAACCAAAAACTATCCAACCCATAAAATATTTCCCCAGATCACACACCTTCTTCTATTCACATCTTCGATAAGAGTTTCCTAGCCTCTTCAGACTTCATCACAAGTTGTTCAGGACACCTGAAAGCCCTTTCTTCTACCTGGATTTGAAAGATAGGACCTTATTTATATTATCAAAATTATATATAGTTATTAGTATACTCAAAAGTTATATATAATTAGGAAGCCAACTTAAGCTTATGTTCGATCAATGCATTCTGTGCGGGGATTTTTTTGGATCAGACGCGGTAAAAAAAAACTACCTACATAAACTGGGAAAAAATATGGTATGCTATAACTGTCTGGCAGAACTTAGAGGCGCTATAGGATTTGATACCATCATGCAGAATATAGACGCTGCGGAAGGCAAATCTCGTACAAAAGATAGCTTTGTCTCTTGCTCCCGTTAATAATTGTTGATAACAATGATAGATACTCTTTGCATTTTATTTGTTCAGAAATAAAACTACTATTCTGTTATACATTGTTCCCTTACCCATCGTATGAAGGAAGGAAAGATCTTAATGTATATTGTTGCTAATTATCAGTATAAAACAAGTTTAGTTGTGTTCTTCTGTGGCTGATATTGGCAAAGGTAGATACAAAAAAGAGAGGATGGGACGAGAAATATACCCTCTCAATATTTAACCCTGCACACACTGTCCGGCTCAGGAACAGAGACTCCAAACCTTCTGGTTGTAGTTGCGCTGGAGATGTCCCTTGCTTGAATAATCTCTATAGGTGCTTACATGAATAAGAAAGCAGGAGAAGAGGGGACATAAACCCCTTTTCATGGAAGATCATTCGATTATTAAGACTTTTTGATACTGGTTGGTGTGGCAGTGCTGCCGCAACTGCTCATATTTTTAACGATGTCAAAACTTATCAATGTGCAACCTGCTATGAGCTGGAAACAGGAACACAGCTTTACCCAGTGACATTTGCGCCTGTGAAATGTAAAAGGCTTCGTTTTACATGTGTGACATGTGGCCGGGTATATGTGCCAAGAAAACCACATCAAAAGTATTGCTGTTCTACATGCCGGCCAGTATGTCAAAAGAAAGCCGTTTGTCCTGTTGTGTGAAATCCAACTGCTTTTAGTGATAGTAAGATATGTCTTTTCTTTTTTGTGTTTGCTATCAAGCCATAATCGCATGGTGATAGGTGAGGCTTACGCAGACGCCCACAGTGGCACGAACGCAAGCAGGTTGATAGTAGAGTATGCCTTAAATCAACCTGACGCATTGTAGAAGGACTTTTATTTTATCCCTCTATAATGCAGACATAACCGGACCGTTCAACCAGCTTAAGTTCAGTGCCTTTTTTCCATCCTTTGAGAGTACAGATATCTTTTGAGATCGTAAGCGTAAATTGTCCGTTCTTATTCTCTTGTAGAAATGCGATAATATCACATCCTTATTTCTAATATGTAAGATAATATTAGAGATAATAGTAGTTATATTTTAGTATTTGCCATATCGTTAAAAGGCAGTAACTAAGGCGTATGTTTTATATTCTATAAGTGTATAAGGTGTATATGCAGATAAATATATTTATTACTATGGATTTTATTGCGTTTAATTTCCTTACTTACTCACTTACTTAATCAGTCCTGCAATGCGGAGGAAGTTAACGAACAGTCTTTCCCCGTTGCTTCTGTATTCTTCGTAGATAGCATAAAAATCGCGTGCAATTCCATTGTCATCTCCTGATTTCAAGTCAGGGTCCGTAACCATCCATTCATTTAACATCTCATAGGTCAGTTCAAAATGCCCCTGTATACCATAGGCATTGTTACCGGCTTTTACTATCTGGTTCCTGCAGAATTTCCCCGTGGCAAGTAATTCCAGGTGGGCGGGCAGGCTGACAGTCTCACCATGTAGGTGGAATATCTTCAGTGGACCGGCCAGCCCGCTGAAGAGAGGATCATCTTCTTTTCCCTCGCATATGTCTACCGTAAAATAGTTGCCATCAGGCCCTTTAACTCCCACCTCTTTGACATGGTTCTTTTCCACACCTCCGCCGCATGCCTTTACAAGCACCTGCATACCAAGGCAGATGCCAAGGTATGGTGTTCCATTCTCAACTGCCTGCTTTATCATTTTCAGTTCAGAGAGCATTTTGCTGTTCCTGTCATTGGCGCTGTCCGGGCCACCGAAAACAAAGATTGCATTATAGTGAGTGGTATCAGGAAGAACAGTTCCTGCTTCAAAATCAAGCAGATCCAGATCGATGATATCGTAAGGCATGCCATTCCTTTCCAGGAGAGGCTTAAGGATTCCCGGTCCTTCATGCGGGATATTCTTGATTATAAGGGTTTTCATGGCTAGATGTGATGCACTTTTAAGATAAATGCCTGCTGAGAGAAAGTGTAAGTTAGCCCCGAAGAATGCCACCACCACAGCGTTAAGCTCATACTCCACCAGTATGAATTGTAATTATTCTTCGGGGCTTTTGTTTTTGACGGGTTCGGGTAACCCGTACCACCAGAGTCATACCTGCCACGTTTTTTGTGTGAGTGCACACTTTTGAGATATGCCTGACGATTGCTTAATCTTTATCCTATATAATAATATCTCTATAGGGAAATATAATTATAATCATTATAATGATACGGGTTTTGCCTGCCCTCATTCATGGAACAGCGCATCCATTGCCAGAGAGTAGCTCAAATATGCCCTGTCACTGAAACAGACCATGCGGATGTCTTTAAGAGTGCTCCATGACCCAAGGAAGCTATGTATAGTCCCGGCAGCTATCACAGAAGCTCTCTCAACCGGAAAACCATATGCTCCAGTGCTGATCCCCGGAAAGGCTATGCTCTTCAGGCCATATTCAGCAGCAAGAATAAGAGAGTTCATGTAGGCATTTCCCAGCATTATGTTCTCTCCGGAATTCCCTCCCTCCCAGAAAGGGCCAACTGTGTGTATCACCCACTTTGCAGGCAGCCTGTAACCTCTTGTTATCCTTGCCTCGCCTGTGGGACAGCCTCCCAGGGTCTTGCACTCCTCAAGGAGTTGCGGGCCAGCAGCCTTGTGTATCGCCCCGTCGACCCCGCCGCCTCCCAGGAGCGAGTTATTGGCTGCGTTAACTATCGCATCCACTTCCTGTTCCACTATGTCGCCCATGATAACACTTATTGTACACTGGTCTTTGCAGGACATTCTTATGATCACTTCTGTTCTCTATAATTTTGAGGTCATGGTTTTGGGATACAATCATTATTAACGGTAACTACTAATAAAAGTAAGCAAGAGAATAGAACATGGACTTTATCACAAAGGAAATACTTGAAGTGTTTGAGGATATCAACACCATTCCGAGGTGTTCCGGGCACGAGGAAAACATAGCCAACTGGCTTAAGGAACAGGCTCTCTCAGCAGGCCTCAGCTTCAAGTTTGACAGCGTGAACAATGTCCTTCTCAGTGTGCCTGCCTCAAAAGGCTATGAGACCTCACCCGTGGTGTTGATCCAGGGGCATATGGACATGGTATGCGAAAAAATGCAAGGCTCGTTCCATGACTTCAGTAAAGATCCCATAAGGCATGTCATCGAAGGCGACTGGTTAAGGGCGGATGGCACGACCCTTGGCGCTGATAACGGTATCGCGCTTGCGATAGTTCTTGTGCTTGCACGTCACAGGGAGATTCCCCACCCCCCACTTGAACTGCTTTTTACTGTAGATGAGGAAACAGGGCTGACAGGTGCAAATGAACTGATGCCAGATTTCATTTCCGGGAAGATACTACTTAACCTTGACTCAGAGGAAGAAGGCGTATTCATAACCGGCTGTGCCGGCGGTATGAATACTAGCATAAGCCTGCCCCTGGAACGTACAGCACTCCCGGCGGATCACCGGTTTTGCCGTCTTTTGGTCACCGGTCTGGCTGGAGGCCATTCCGGTGTGGACATACATGAAAAAAGGGCCAATGCCAATAAACTGCTGGCATCAGCCCTCAGCCGCCTTATGGAGAACACCGGCCTGCTTCTCCTGAGTATCAGCGGAGGCTCTGCTCACAATGCCATCCCCCGCCACGCTGAAGCTCTTATGACATTGCCTCCTGAGCAGTATGAGAGCGCCTTGACAATTGTCCGGCGTATCGAAGAGGAAGCCATGAGTGAGTATAGTGAAAATGATCCTTCCTTATCCATAACTCTTTCAACGCAGGTCGCAGATGAGAGATTGCTGCCGGTGTCTCAGGATATGGGGCGAAAGATAGTATCCCTCTTAGAAAAACTACCTTATGGCGTTATCAGGATGTCGGAAGACATTCCCGGGATTGTACAGACATCAAGCAATCTGGCAACTATCAGGACCGAGACAGGCAGAGCCGAAGACGGCAAGGCAGGTGACAGGCTCTTGATAGTCACAAGCCAGCGCAGCTGCGTTAATTCCGAGCTACACGAACTCACAAATAATGTGGCAATAACTGCAGGATCCGTGGGGGCAGATGTTGAACACAGCAGCGGCTATCCGTCCTGGCAGCCTGATATGTCCTCCCTCCTTATGAAGCGCTGTAAGGATGTTTACTCCAAAACATTCGGAAAGGAGCCGGAAATTAAAGTGATACACGCGGGACTTGAGTGCGCGGTCATAGGCTCGAAATTCCCCGGGATGGACATGATATCTTTTGGTCCCACCATAAGAAACCCGCATTCTCCGGATGAAAGGCTCTGCATACCTTCTGTTTCCAGGGTATGGGAACTCCTTGTTGCACTTCTGGCCTCATTCAAGGCTGATTCCCGTAAACAATAAGAGCTATCTGAACTAATATTAATATATGAGAGAATTCCCAAGACCAATAGTGCTTGTAAGCAAATGTCTGGAGTTTGAAAATGTCAGGTATAACGGGCAGCTTGTGCGGTCACGGCTGGTAAGGGACCTTATTCCGATGGTGGATTTCATAAAAGTTTGTCCAGAATATGATATCGGAATGGGTGTACCGAGAGACCCCATAAGGATTGTGAAAAGAGGACCGGATTACAGGCTGGTCCAGCCGGCCACCGGAGAAGATCTAACTGACAGGATGGATGCTTTCACCGATGAGTTCCTGGCATCCCTGGGCGATGTGGACGGCTTCATATTCAAATCCGGCTCTCCCACGATTGGAATACGCAACATAAAGGTCTACGCAGGTAATGAAATGGCTCCGGTTGTGGAAAAAGGCACAGGCTTCTTTGCAAGGAAAATATTGGCTAAATATTCCGGGTACCCGATGGAAGAGGATGACAGGTTACGCAATTACAGGATAAGGCACCACTTTCTCACCCAGCTGTACACTTTTGCGGACTTCAGGCATGTAAAAGCTTCTGGCTCCTCGCAAAGGCTCGCAGAGTTCAATAGAAACAATGTGTTCCTGTTCTCGTTCTACGATAGTGCGACATATGCAAAGATGTCCGAGCTTCTTGCAGACAGTGACGATGCAGGAGATGAGGCTTTCATAAGGATTGTCGATTCCTATGAGACTTTGCTGAAAAGCCTCATGAAGAAACCAGGGGACATAGATTCCAGAATTGCTGTTGCAAAAAGCATCTTGTCCCGTTTCGAAGGATCGATGTCCTCCGGTGAAAAAGATTACTATGAAAACCTCTTTACAAATTGCAGGGAGGGCAGGGTTGATGATGACGCCCTGACGGAAGTTCTCAGGCTGTCAGTAGTGCATTATGGAGGGAAGGACATCGATCATACTATCCTGTATCCATATCCTGAGAGCCTTCGGATGCCCTGCGACGAAAAGAGAGATAAAGATTACTGGAGCGATCAGAACCAGTCCTTTCCGTAAAAAGACAAATCAATTCCACCCCGTGAGAAGAAGAGAAATAAGGTCATCGATAAGAGTGAAACATGAACATAATCAGCGGACTTTGACATCTTCTGCAAAGCCCGCAAATTATTGTCATTTACCTTCAATAGTAAATGAAATGACTTTTCTCTCCTGTTGCATATCTGGCCATCCAGGCTGTGCGGACACATCAGAAGCTAAAACGGAAGCTACCTGCTTTATGTAAGGCCCAAGGATCATGTCCTTATAAGATCCTCCGGCAGGAACCTTAGGGTAAAGGATCTCCTCGCTGTCAGTGCAGACTTCCAGGAAACAGGGTCCTTCTGAACTCAGGAAGGTTTCGATACTTTCTTTGAGATCATTTCTGTCCTTTACCCTTGCTGTGTAACTGAAGCCAAAGGACCTTGCGATATCGGCGAAGCAAACATCTTTCGGTCTCTGTGTTCCTGTCCTGGCTCCCCCGTAAGCTGCATCCTGCAGGTTCTGGACCATGCCGTCACTCTGGTTGTTCAGCATTAGTATCCTGACGGGCAGGTCTAGTGACGCAATAGTGTGCAGTTCCCCCAGGTTCATTTTCAGGCTGCCGTCACCGTCTATTGCAATGACCCTTGCATCCGGGTTGGCATAGCAGACACCGATGGCTGTAGGCAGGGAAAAACCCATTGTTCCGAAAGAGCCTGATGTCATGAAGGACTTGGCCTTCTGCATTAGCAGGTACTGGGCTGCAAGCATCTGATGATTGCCGACGCCTGTGGTTATCTTCGTGTTCCCGTCTATATAGCCTGCCAGCAGGGCCATGACCTCGGCAGATTGTATTCTCTCGGATTCTCTGTTATGATCAAGAGGCCATGCCTTTTTCAGGTATACCGCACGCTCCTGCCACTCATGTATATCCAGAGTGATATCGTGCTTTCTGGCATAGTTCAGCAGGTCCCGGATAGCTGTGGCAGCATCACCGATGAATGTGAATTTCGGGCCGCGCTCGATCTTGATCTGGTGCATCTTCTCGGGATTGATATCGATGTAGGCTATGTCGGTGCCTATGGCGAATCCGACCTTCTCCGCGACCCTGTCATCCCACCGGACCCCGATGGCGAAGAAGAAGTCGTTCTCCTGAATGAGCATATTGGCGTAGGGCGTGCCGAACATGCCCAGCATCCCGAGGTTGAGCTCATCCCGCTCGTCAACGACGCCCTTTGCCATGAGGGTGTTGACCGAGGGAATATTGAAGTGCTCGTTGAACTCCCTGATGGCCTTGCTTCCTGCTTCCGAGTTCAGGCCACCGCCAAGGTAGAGCAGTGGCTTTTTGGAGTTGAGCAGCAGCCGGAAGAACTCTGCGCATTGTTCCTCGCACAGGTGCCTGTCGTCACGATAACTCTCCTCGAACCTCATGACGTTCATGCCCTGATACTCGTGGACCTTCTGCTGTTTGTCCATGGGAAAATCTATGACAACAGGTCCCGGCTTGCCAGACATTGCAAAGTAGTAGGCGTCCTTGACTATTGTTTCGACATCGTCATCATTGGATAGCTGGATTACCTTCTTGGCAGCATCCCCGAAGATGTTCCTGACGCTGATGTGCTGGAAGGAGTCGGTGCCTATCTTATGCTCCGGGACCTGCCCCGCAAATACCAGCAACGGAATACTGTCACCAAAAGCATCCGCAACGCTTGTGAGGGTGTTGGTGATGGCAGGTCCGGATGTGACTATTGCGACACCGACCTGTCCGCTGGACCGCGAATATCCCGCCGCGCTGAAAGCCGACGACTGCTCGTTGGAATTGATGATTATCTCTATACCGCTATCCTTCAGGGCATGAAAAACCGGCAGTATCGCCGCCCCCGTATAACCAAAGACATGTCTGACCCCAAGGTCCTCCAGGCATTTAACAAGGACTTCTGCTCCGTTCATTTCTTTCATTTCAATTCTCCGTGAAAGAAACGATCCAGGCACAGGATACACTAATCAGTAAAGAACCAAAAACAGCGCACTTGAGCCCGAAAAGTTTCTTTTTCTTGCTCAAGCTGACAGTACTACCACTACTACAGCTACAACGGGTACGTCAGGTACGGTGTAGGATGTGGTAGGGATTGACATATTAAGTGGGAAATGGGAGGAGGTGGTATTTAAGGGTTGTTGTTTGTTCAAGGAGCATAAATTTCGAAACCTATCATTCTAAGTATCGAATCTTGAATTATATGTTCTGAATTTGGATTTCTAATAATCACAGTTTGCGGACTTTCAATAATCAGTTGGCCATTTTCCTGATAAATCATACCATTACAACCATGTCGGGCGCCTTGCCGGGATCAGGAAAAAGAGCGGTGCGAAGGTTCTTGTTCACAGGGATGAGGCGGATTGTCTTAAAAAAGGGCATACTCCATTCCCGAAAGGAACAATGCTGTTTTCCGGATTGATATCTGAAATCGGCAATCGCTTCTTTTCGAGTGTGGGGAAGTATTCCAGGTTGATTCTGATATCTGTGTCATTTTATTTTTGATAATAAACATTCATTTAGCCACCCGGGGATGGGACATTCACTGGGAAATTCCAATAAATCATCCGGATTTTTCACAGCTATCAACTGCATTTTCTTCAAGGAATTATCAAAAATGTATGCTTTTCTGCAATGTTTTAGAGCAGGATATAGATTATTGTTTGTTTTTGTGTATCTATCACGAATTTTGTCATAGGGAACAAGGTGTTCTCCTCTTAATACCCGTTCAGCTACCCGATCACAATTAATCTCAGGATCATTTGTGCTTACAAAATACAAATATACATCCCACCCATGTTTTTTTGCATCCAGGAGGAAATCTACTTTTGATTGATGGGATAAAACCGTTTCAAATGAAAATAGTTTTTCATCAGTTTGGATAAGAGAGTGCCTTAGGTAATCTGATAACATCGCCCCCATGTATGAGCTTTTTTTGGTTATGTTGAAACAGTTGGCTACAACTTTGATATCCTTGATATCAATATCAAGTGCCTTGTAAAAATGATGTTTGAGCACAAAATCCTGAAAATCGTTTTCATCAATTTTCAATCCAAAGTTATCAAAATCAACCACGTCAATTAAATTAAGATTATCAGGATTTATGTGACGATTAGGATTAATCAGTTTATTTCTTTGTTCAATAAACTGATTGACCAGTGTGGTCTTGCCTGACCCATTTGGTCCCGCAAACACTCTCATCCGCTGTTTCATAGGCGATAACGCCTTTTTTCTGGCGTAACTGAACTATGTTCGACTTTTTTAATAAACTCAGTAGTTCCGTCAGGATGTAACTTGACAATGCTGTCGCCTTGCTGTATTGTAACAGGTATCCCGCACTTAAACGCACTTTCTATTGCATTACCGGATGCATCTTCAGCAATCCTTGCAATAATTCTTCTTTGTTGTGCTTCGCGGTTTCGTCTGCTATTAGGTAATCGCATTGTAAGAACCTCCGGTCGGCAAATTTATCATATATGGTTGCTATACACTACATTTACATAAATACATTTTTGTCAATTTCGGGCTCTGTAGAAATCCCCATACTAGATCCCGAATGTGAGAAGATGCAACCACAGAGTACACAGAGTCAACTGGTTTCTGCCATATTCGGGGTTAACGATTTAACTTTATCGGTGAGTAATAATTATGGATGCCCTCGGGATGTTAAGAGAACACGAGAACGTGATAATGGAGCGTTTTGGTGTCAAAAAAGTGGGTGTTTTCGGTTCTTTTGCAAGAGGAGAGGAACACGGAGACAGTGATGTTGATATCCTTGTGAAATTCAAAGAAGGTCAAAAGACCTTTGGTAATTATATGGAACTCAAGTTCTATCTCGAAGAACTTTTTGGAAGAGACGTGGACCTTGTCATCGAGACTGCCATAAAGCCACGGCTAAGAGAGCATATCCTGAAAGAGGCTGTTTATGCCTCGAGATCAATTGGTTTTCTTTGCAGACATGCTTGCTGCAATTGAGAAAATTCAAAGGTATATGGAGAATATCACTCTTGAGGAATTTCTGGAAGACGAGATGCGGGTTGATGCGGTTGTCCGCAACCTTGAGATAATTGGAGAAGCTGCAGGCAAAATCCCTCCTGAAACCAGATATCTTTTTACTGCACGGGCCGGTTATCTGGGCGGCGACCCGCAATCAAACCGCTCCCCCCTAACCGCACCCGATGACAGCTATACCATCCTGATTCCCCGCTCATTTGCAATTATACCCACAGGTATATTTTTAACCTACCATTAAAGAATATACTAATGGAGGGTTCATTTTATGGTAAAGAAATTCGTGAAAAAGATTGGTGTGCTTTCACTTGGGAAGATTACGGGAGTGATCTATGCAGTAATGGGTCTGATATTTGGAGTTATCATAACTCTTACTTCCCTGACAGTGGGCTCCATGATGTACAGTCAGGGAGCCGGCGGAATGTTATTTGGGGCATGGGCGATCATTGCATTACCTATTTTCTATGGTGTGCTTGGCTTTATTGGTGGTGTGATCACCGCATTGATATTCAATGCAGTGACCGGGGTCATAGGGGGTCTGGAACTCGAAATAGAATAAACAGGCAATGAAATTGATCTAAAAACGGATTTGATTTTTGTTTTATGCTAAGCATGTATTTTTGTTTCTTTTCTCAAGGCTTCTATTCAGGCATCAAGCATCGTGTCCAGAATAGTCTATTCCTGGTGGTCTTCTAGTAACATAAGGTCAGTTACAAATAAAAGAATACTTATATAATGGACAATCGTATTGCTTTAAGAGACAACGCGCGCACAACTCTGCTAAGTTGGCTTGAAAAAAGGAACATTAAGGATGAACACGAAGAATATTACTGACTGGGGGGTATTCTGGGTGTTGTTCATGGTAGCAGAGTTTTCTATGCTTGCATCCCTTCCATATGCAGTGTCAGTTTCAGGGGATGTGGTTGCTCAGTTTGGCAGTTCCCTTCCAATGGTCCTGGCAACGCAATTTGCCCGGGGCACAGTTTTTTTGATCATTTCCATCGTTGTAGGTCTTTTCCTTGGAAGGAAAGTTGGCTTAAAGGCACCAGTACTTGAATCATTGTTCGAGGGAAGGGGTTTGCCTGCAGGATTCAGTTCGTCTGTAAAACTGTCCTTATTGCTTGGCGTATTGGTGGGCACCATTATCTTTGTAGTGGACAGGGGTATTTTTTCCATGTTCACTGAACCTTTGACCATATTCCTGTCATCACCGCCCGTATGGCAGAGATTTCTCTATTCATTCTATGTAGGCATAGTGGAAGAGATAATCCTGCGATTCTTCCTGGTAACCCTTTTAGTATGGATCACATGGAAGATAAAAAAGACATCTGCAGGTCTACCTACAACCACCGGTATCTGGTTATCCATAATGCTTGCAAGCATCCTTTACAGTATTGGCTATGTTTCATCACTATCATCGTCAATAGAAATCAATACGATGTTTGCCTCAGGAATCATGATCCTGAACGTCATTGCAGGAAGCGTTTTCGGATGGCTTTACTGGAAAAAAGGACTTGAAGCAGCTATACTGGCCAACGTGACCTCCATGCTCACAATACTTGTGATCCTTGGTTCCCTGTTCCAGCCATGAAAATATTCCTGTAGCCTCATTAAAAATTGGTTACCAGTCGCCTAAGCAAGACTGGCAATTATCGATCGTTCTGCCCTCTAAGATCTTAATGTTACTCAAAACCTGCTTCTCGGAAAAGTCACGCTCCCTTACAAGGAAATCAAACAATGCGTCTGGTTCTGGCTTTTTCCACTTCAGGGTATAATCTCTTGTTACGGGCGGGTTCAGGAAGAACTCCCTTATCTCTTCAACTGAAGCGCATGTGCGTATATCCTTATTCTCTTCTTTGATCATCGTGATTATATCCTTGTGCTTAAGGATAAGTTTCAGAGCGGTCTTTGCACCGACATGATGGATACCCTCATTGAAATCCGTGCCGATGCAAATGGCAACATCTATCAGTTGCTCACGGGTGATCTCCAGCTGCTCAAGGGAGCCTGCCAGGGAGATATGCTCCGGTGTCTTTGCAACATAGGCATTCCTGCCGGGGACCTTTCTCTTCCCGGTGCTTCCCAGGTTGCGGACGACACTCTCTGCTCCGAAAAGGAATGCATCATAGTCCTGTGAACCCACGAGGTCGGCATCTCCCCGGGAGGTCATGAATGCCGCCTGTGCCTCAGCCTCAGATTCCGCCTGCAAGCAGGGAATACCCATGAGTTGAAGGAGCTTTTTCGATTCATCAAGTATCTGCGGGGTTATTCTTGAAGTTCCCTGTGCGAATTTCTTCATATCCTCAAGGTTGCCTTCCTCTCTGGCAATCTCATAGTTGAGGGCTGCTGTTTCCTTAATCCCCCTGCGTTTTTCCAGTGTTTCTTTCTTCATATGCGGTGGTTTTCCATCAAAAATGAAGACCGGCTTGATATTAGCGTCCCTTAGCTTGCAGGTTCTTGAAAAAAGGCCGGTAAGATGCGAAGTTGGATTGCCGGAAGAATCCGTGAGTAAGGAGCCATCCTTTCGCCTGATGGCACTCAGGAACTGGTATATGGTATTGTATGCATCGATGGCAATGACTTTACCCGACAGTTCTTCGTAAGTGATAGGGTTTTTTGTTAGTAAGGTTCCGATCTGCGTACCCATAAAGGTAAGATGCATCTGACATAGATAGTATTTTTGGCACTTCTCTACAGCACAATTTCATGTCCGGAAGTATCAGGGTTCTATCCATACCTCAAGCACTCTGTCCCTAACTGTGTATTCCCTTACAGTAGTCAGTTTCATGTCCTTAGGATGCTCGACCCAGCCCAGGTCGTAGTCTTTCTTATCCCTGCCGCCGCAGCAGACTTTTCTTGTGATTGTCAGGTTGATCTTCACAAGGTCGATATCATCCTCGCTGATCGCGTCAGCTGTTTCTTGATATCTTTTTTGGATTTGTATCATGAAGCCCTCTTGCCAAGTATGTTTTCCTCTTTGAAACAAGTTGTCTTTTTTCCAGAATGATTACGTTTATAGTCCTCTTATAACTGTTGTACGATATCGGGAACCATACCAGCGGGGTCAACTAGCATGAAATGCCTTTGCCCCCACTCTTCATCTTTTAGATCTTGAATGAATGAAGCTTGCAGTTTCTTGATTCTTTCATACTCCGCTTTAGCATCATCAACTTCAAATGAAAGCACAACTCCCTTACCTGAAAAAACCTCATGTAAAAAATCTGGCTGATTTTGTAGATTCGGCATCATGAATGCAATCTCTACTTCTGATTCGTTCCTAAGATGAATATACCAATCTGCTTCAAAAACCACCTCAAAAGAGAAAAACCTGGTATAGAATTCTTTGCACTCTTTTATATTAGGCGTAACTGATATTGGAAATAATCTTTTAATTTTCACTGAATCCCCCTGTAAATTAAAGTTGTAGCTATATATACAGTTTTCTTTTCATGATTTGTATGAGCTACTTAAGTCAGTATCCTCTGCCTAAGAATTCACCTCTCAGTGACATAAGTAAGAACTAAAGGTGCTGTCCTTAAAATTATTGTCTGACAAGTTTATTAAATTTGCAAAAGCATCAAAACGGTGAGTCAAAACCGCAGAAGAAGCCCTGATTCATCTCAGAGCAGCAAATTTGCCAGTATCGGAGCCAGGAATACAGTCACCAGCCCTGCGATACCTATCGCAAGCCCGCTCATTGCTCCTTCAGTCTCTCCCAGCTCCACGGCCTTGGTGGTGCCAAGGGCATGGGATGAGGTTCCGATAGCAACTCCTATCGCCACCTTATTCCTGATCCTGAAAAGCCTGCAGACCGTGGGTCCCAGCAGGGCACCTGTTATACCTGTTAAAACAATGGCTGCCACTGTTATTGATGACATGCCTCCAAGCTGGTTGGAGATTTCTATCCCGATGGGTGTTGTGACAGATTTGGGAATCAGGGAAATGCTCACCAGCTCATTCAGCCCGAACATCCTGGACATGAACATTATACTCACAATGCCAGCAGCAGAACCTGCTCCGATTCCTGCAAGTATAGGCAGGGCATTCTCTTTGAGCAGGTTGATTTTATTGTATAAGGGCACAGCCAGGATCACAGTGGCAGGTCCCAGGAAGAAGGATATGAATCTCCCTCCCCGGTTGTAGTCATCGAAACTTATATTGAAGCTCGCAAGAAGGGCAATGATCACCAGCATACTCAGAACCAGAGGATTCAGGAAGGGGGAGCCTGTCTTTTCGTATAGCAGACTGCCTGCATAATAAGTCAGCAAAGATATCCCTATGCCAAACACCGGGGAAGCTATCAGGAAAGTAACAAGAGAAGAGATTATCTCATTCATCTGATTTCCTCCTTTTAATCAGCACCTGTGTCGTTATACCGGTAACCGCTGCAACGATAAAGGTCGAAATAACGACTATGAACACAAGGGCTGTCCATTTTCCCTCCAACAAAGAGAAACTGGTTATCAATCCTACGGCTGCAGGTATAAAAAAGAAGGGAAGGTGCTTTAGCATGAAGTTGCTCACATCCTCTATCATGGACAGTTTCAACAGGCCTGTCAGAAGGAACAAAAGCAGCAGCAACATTCCCAGTATGTTACCAGGTATGGGAATATCCAGGGATGTATAGAGGAGTTCGCCCAGAAAACTGGCAAGGAGAATAATACCGAATTGAATAAGATATTTTATCATGGATATTTCAGCAGGTCAGTGTATTTTGAGAAATTGTCAGTGATTATCCTGTACATATGCAACATGTACTCTTAGATGAGTACTTGAACTGTTGCTTGGCAGCATTAAGGTTTTCGGCTCCATGCTCAGAGAAATTCGGGGTTTTTCCGGATAATTATGTCCAATACCTGCCGGGAAAAGACCTTCCGGTAACATTCCTTAAGATCCTGAGCTGGGCTGGACTGTTGTTTTTCCTGCTGATGACACTTGGTTTTGTTTATGTGGGATTTTTCCGGGTATGAACAGGAATATAGGAAGGCGGGCAAGTCTGGCCAGCCTACCTCTTTTCCTCTAAAATTCCTTGCATCTCCTGCCTGACAATATCCTGACCCGTATAGCTCATTAAATGTTCCCAGCTCTTCTGAAGTTCTAAAAGATGCTCGAAAGGATCAAATGAAGGTACTGCCTCCTCTTTAGCAACTTCAATGTTCTTCAAAGCCTCAATGCCGCCCTGAAGGTCGCCATTGCGACGGTATTCTCCAGAGAGGAGCATGCTGGCTTTCTTTATTCTCTCGTCAAGGTCTTCTTTCAGGAAAATACCGGGGTATTCGCCAAAATCCTCGGCCGAGATGCGCCTCATGCCTTTTATGTCCTTCTGATGCCTCAGCTTTTCTCTCTCAAAGACAAAACGGTATATGTCTTCCCTAAGGCGCATCCATTGCGGATGGCTTTTTTCAGGCGGCAGGTGCTTGATGTGCAGTTCATTATCAAGGAAGAAGTTAAAACCGAACATCATGGCGTTCATGATGTAATCAATATCCTCGCCCCGCCTGACATGGGGATCGAAGGGTATCTTTGTAAAAAGGTTCCTGTGAATTGTCATGTTCCCGCCAAACACGAATGGTGTTTCTTTTATTCTTGGCGGGGATGCGATCACAGCTTCAAAGGCTTTGTTCATCTGTGTCTGCTTGCCCCAGTAGTAGGCCCAGCCATCTTCAGGAGCAGGTACATAGAAATTGCCATCCGGCTGCAGATAATAGCCTGCAAGTCCGTATATCCTCCTGCCGTTAACATCCTGGCCGATATGCTCCCGGACCTTGCCGATGAAATCAGGGTCCTCGAACACCTCATCATCATCGATAAGCACTGCAGCATCTGCCTCCATGATGTGAGGCACGAAAAGGCACATGTTACGAACGTTGGAATATCCCGTAAGCCGCAGAAGGTCCCTGTAGGCGGCATTCCCTTCTTTCTCCAGTACTTCATGGATGTTTTTCAGGTGAGAAGGTCCAAATACCACGGCCTTTATTCCTGCATCAGGTGCTGTCTGCTCAACGATCGCTGTTACGATATCCTCAACCTCGCTCTCGATATCCGGAGAAGTCGCCACTGCCAGTACCACAAGTTTGAAATCCTTATCACCAAGCATTTTCATGCTTCTGATAGCCCTGCCAAGCGTACCTTCGTGGTCTATCGGGATGGGATGGTCGTAAACAGCATCCCCTTCTTTCCAGCCTGTAGCACTATCCCGGCTCCAGTAACTGGGTATCACCATTGTAAGTTCCAAATGCTCCACTCCTTATAACTGCTATCGCAATTCTAATTAACAATTATAAGGAGAACAGTATTTATATTCTCGTAGTTGGTGGCAGTATTCAGTCTTTATCGATAAGCACTGCATCGGTGATGACCACTTTTGCAGTATACTCATCCAGTTCTATAACTTCCATTTCCCGGATCTCTATCTTTTTATGGTACATAGGCCCGTCGAGCACAAAGCTCTCGAACTCGCCTCCTTCACCTGCGACATTGAGGCCGATCTTCTCGTTGAGCCGGACAAGCCGTTCGATGTCCTTTTCCTCTATCCTGCGTCCGACCCAGCTTTTATCAAGCCCGTAGGCTGCGACGCTGCTGAATATGAACTCAAATCCTATCGCCAGTAGCTGATGCATCTCCTTTTCCTGATCGATATGCCAGAGAGGTGAGAATACCTTCAGGCCAAGTTCATCGCATACCTTCTCTATCCTTTCGCGCTGGTAATTTGAGTACAGAGCTCCCGTAACAACTCCTTCTATCCCGAACTCTTCCTTTGCTCTGAGGATGGCGTTCTTCATGTCCTTAAGTTCAGTTTCCTTCTCACCTCTGGTGGTCTCTTCGATAAGGGGAATACCCATTGCCTCTGCCTGCAGGTTAGCCAGGCTGATGTTGGGTGTGTGGAACATATATGAGTCGGGATTCTGGCTCTTAATAGTGATGAGGCACTCTATGGAGTAGTTCTGCTCCTGCATGATATGCATTGCATAATTGCTGTCCTTGCCTGAGCTGAAAAGCACACCCAGCTTGAGGTTGTGCTGGTCATAGAATTGTTTCAGGTATGCGGTCTTTGTGTTAAACCCTGCTCTCTTTGCCAGCTTGCCGATTGCCTTGTCAAACCTGCTGCCATACTGTGCAGCCTGTTTTTTTCTCATGGCCAGCTCCTGCGGGAGACCAAGGTCCCGGGCTGTCTCACGCAGTATCCACTTGTTCTGATCCTCATGCATCTTGTATCTGGCAGGTATCTTAAGACAATAGTCAACAAAGCGTTTGTCCAGATAGGGTACACGCAGCTCGATGTTATTGTTCATCGAGACCACGTCATCCCTGTAGGTGTTCCTCTCATATATCTTCAGGATATCCGCATAGCAATCCCTGTTGATATCTGTGGAACGTTTATGGCGGTCATATCCGGCCAGCAGTTCATCAGCGCCGGAGCCTGAGAACATGACCCTTATGCCGTCCTCCCTTGCAGCGACACATGCTGCGTACATTGTCAGGGCAACACCCACTTTAGGGACATTGGTGTCTTCAACAAGCGGGACGACAGTTTTAAGGTATTCCTCAACTTCCTCAAGCCCGATTCTCTTAATCTTCAGGTCAAGGCCAAGCTCCTCTGCCATCCTCTGTGCATATTCAACATCAGGGGGAAGTTCAACTCCACTCAGTCCGGCTGTATAACATGTGAAATCAACTCCCGGCTCTTTCTCCAGTATCTTGCACAGGCATGCTATTACAGTAGAATCCAGCCCGCCTGAGAATAGTATGCCAAACCTTTCATCAGGGAAGCGTATGGACACGGCACTTTCCAGAAGGCTGTGGAAATCTTTCTTGATCTCTTCAATCGGTTCTGCGTGCTCTGGCTGGATGGAGAAGAACTTTCGGTTAAAGTGAGTGACGGAGTTGCTCTGCAGGTCGTAGCAGAATATTTCCCGTGGGTTAAGTTCCTTGATGTTGGTGCGTCCTGTAGAGACAAGGGCTTTTTTCTCGGAAGCAAAGGCAAACCCGTCAGATGAGCTGTACCAGATGGGCTTTATCCCAAGGATGTCCCTTGCAATGTAGACCTTATCCTCCAGCCAGTAAGCAAAGGCGTAGACGCCTATTACTTCGGCAAGCAGTTCATCCAGTATCCTGAGTATGTCGGTTTCCGAAGCCTTATCGGACATGCCTGCATTTTCACCCGTATCACTCGTTCTGTCGGTTTGCTGCAGTTTCAGCTCTATTAACTTTATGAGCAGATCCGCATCGTTATCAGCTTCAAGTCCGTATTTTCCCCCAAGCTCTCTCCAGTTATACAGCTCGCAGTTGGCAACCATTTTCCCATTATATACTATGGGCTGGCGTACAAAACTGACCATGGAATGCAGGCGATGACCAAGCACTTTCTGCTGTGTGCCCGAGGGAAATTCCAGGCAGCGTGCTTCATTTCCATACTCTGTCCACGCGGGTCCACACATCCCAATGCAGTCAAGCCCTCTGTTCTTCATGCTCTCAAGGGCCTTCAAAGTCAGCTCAGTAGAGTCATCAATATTGAAAAAGCCTGTAATTGCACACATTTTCAGTTCTTCATAGGATTTGTTTTGAGAGGCTATACACAATGATTATGCATAAGAGTTTTGTATATCCGGGTTTGCAGAAGAAGTCTTAAAATCGAAAAGTGCGCAGATTTACAGAGGTCATTCAATTGAAGAAAGTTACGATGCGCATTCCCCCGTCTTTAGACGGGGGTTAGCATCGTCCCTGCGAAGGCATTACTC
>NZ_JAUXNK010000100.1 GCF_030682845.1 Methanolobus sp.
AATGTCAATAAGCAAGTCTGACCCCATAGACGAAAAACTCTGAGTATCTCTTCGGAATGAGCCAGTTTATTGCATCATAACCAAGAAGGTAGGAGTGTACAATAACTGATCACTCATTACTGACCGTTCGCTGCTTGCCGGCCAGCGAAAATATGTGGTATTCATTTATATCTTCATTACGATATAATGTGAGGCAGCATGGTTAGATATGGGGCTAAAAAGAGGGCTACCAGGCATAAGGCTTTTCCAACAAAATCAGGATCAATGCCACTCAAAGATAAAAGCTCGCTTTTTCCCCGAAATGATTCCATCAAGCTAAAAAAAGAAGATATAGGTTTTGCGGTGGGTAAAAGATAATGGAATCGATCATAAAAGATAAGAGCAACCAAAACATCAACCCTGTCTTTGCGAGGCATGAGACATTTCACCCTCGTTTCGGATGGCTCAAGAAGGGATTCGACAAGGCTATCGAGACCCCCGATGTCTTTTTGAGTAAAGCTGCGCCCAGCATCCTCGGCGTCGGGAAAAATATGGTCAAGGCCATCAAGTATTGGTGTATTACTTTTAAGGTGCTTGAGGAGATAAAAGAACAAGGTCAGGGAAGGCACATTGCCCCCACCGCGTTTGGACAGAACCTTCTCGGCAATGGAGGCTGGGATCCATATCTTGAAGATCCAGCCTCACTATGGCTTTTACATTGGTATTTGTTGAAGCCCCCATGCCATGCGACGGCTTGGTATTACGTCTTTAATGTCTTCAACAAAAACACCTTCGGGGCTGAAGAGGTCAGGGACAGCCTAATCGAATTCAAGAACAGCTCATTCCTCAACAACCGCATTTTTGAATCCTCTGTAATGAAGGACGTTGCCTGTATATTAAGAATGTATACTGAACAGCATGGGAACAAAGTCACTGAAGAGGACTCTATCGATAGCCCCTTCACAGAACTTGGACTAATACATAATTATGGCGATTCCAAACGCTATATATTTAACACTGGCTCCAAACATAACCTACCACCAGGCGTAATCGTTGCCACCTGCCTTGATTACGTTGACATAATACAAGAAGCTGCGAAAACGATATCAATCTCTCGCCTTGCATATGAGGCTGGAAGCCCCGGCCTTTGCTTTAGGCTCTCAGAAAGCGCCTTGGCCGATGCTATCGAGAGCATAGCAAGGCATAGTGATGAGATATTTCTATCCGATACGGCTGGTTTGATACAGATGTCCTTCGAAGGGGAGCCCAAGGTTCTTTCAAGAAAGCTCTTAGAGGACTATTACAATAGAGGTAAAAACTAAAGTGGCGCTCTTTGAGAGCATCAAGGTCAAGCGTAGGTATACCCGATCTGTAAACCTGGAGCGTGACCTCGAAATATCCGATAGCGTTAATGGCTACATTGTAAGTCCCAAAGTCGAGGGCTTGATAAATCGTTTAATTGATTCAATAACGACTCCTAATGCGGTAAGGGCATGGACTATCACAGGCGCGTATGGGACAGGCAAATCGTCTTTCGCACATTTTTTGTCAGCTATATGTTCCTCAAGAGAAGAAGAGATTAGGAAGAATGCCTATAAGATACTCAAGTCCACTAACATTAATAGTCAGAAGATAAATAGAGCAATCCCTGAGCGTGGGTTCATAAAGGCAGTCGTAACTGCACAGAGAGAACCTATTGCAAACACCCTGGTGAGGGGCTTAAAGTATGGCTCTGACAGGTTCTATTCAAATGCAAGGGGACAGAAAGGCCAGTTGAGGTCAAGTCTTGATGATTTATATGAAAGAACCATCAAAGGGGAACATGTTCCAAGCGAATTAGTTTTAAGGCTCTTGGTCGAGTTCGGAAAGTCTTCAAAAAGCGGAATCATCATCATTGTGGATGAGCTTGGGAAGAATCTTGAGTATTGCTCACAAAACCAAGCAACCGCAGACCTCTATCTTTTACAGCAGATTGCTGAGTTGCCATCCGGAGACAGTAGCCCAACGATATTTTTCCTTGGTTTGCTACACCAAGCCTTTTATGACTACTCACATGGTCTTGCTACATCCCAGCGAAATGAATGGATGAAAATCCAAGGCAGATTCGAGGATATTCCCTTCGCTGAATCTCCAACGAGACTGGTGCACCTTATTGCCGATGCAATTGACCAAACTGGGCTTGATGCATTAAGAAAGCGTCAGATTGGCGATTGGGCAAGGAGCTGGAAAGCCGCACTGACAGCCTTGGAGCTTGGCAGGATGAATATCTCGGACATTGGGCATGTCTATCCTTTTCATCCGCTATGCGCATTAGTATTGCCAGTCTTATGTAATAAATTCGCCCAAAATGATAGGACGCTATTTACATTTCTTGCAAGTGACGAACCTCATTCATTCAAAGCTTTTCTAAAGAGTGCTGAATTTGATGGCAAGCTACCCATGCTCAAGGTGCATAATCTCTATGACTTTTTCATCGAATCTGCCTCAATCGCAATAACATCTCGCTCACAGAATCAGAAATGGATTGAAATCCAGAGCAGAATTTCAGAGCTTAGCAATCTTGATATCGATTCTCTTAGTACTCTAAAGACAATTGGCATCCTGAACTTGATTGCAAGCATGGGCTCTTTGAAGGCGTCACCTAATACGGTAGCGCTTTCCCTTTGTGAAGATCCGGTCTCGGACAAGGCCATGGAGTATTGGTTCAAGGTGATAAAAGACCTTACTTCGAAGGGAATCGTAAGGCATATAAATGCGATTGATGGCCTACGCATATGGGAGGGAACTGATTTTGATATCGAAAAAGAGCTTGCAGAAGAGATTCAAAGGGCAGACCTCAATCTCACTAACGTCCTCAGTGAACTTTCGCCCCTGAAGCCTCTTGTGGCCAGAAGGCATAGCTATGTGACTGGAGTAACCCGTTACTTTGAGAGATGCTATGCCGATACCATTAACGAGAATATAAAATGCAGCAGGATTGAGAGCGATGGCGTTATTGTCTATATGGCTGGGAAGCATACTTCTACGGAGTCTATTCAATCTTTCACTGAGGACGGCAAGCCGGTTATCGTTATATGCGCTACAGATACGAAAGCGCTTCGGCATGCGGCAAATGAATATGCTGCTCTCCAGAATATTAACAAGAATCGAAAAGAACTCCTTTCCGATGGAGTGGCAAGGAAGGAAGTTCGTCATCGGTTATATATTGCTGAAGATATATTGAGGAATCATATTGAGAAATCATTCGATGTGACAAATTCAGCTTGTTATATTACAGATCACCTTGAGAGTTTCTCGGATATCGCGGCTTTTAACGCAAGGCTTTCTGCCCTTTGTGATGAGATCTATTCGAGAGGACCTGTCCTTTGGAACGAGTTAATCAATAAGCGCGAGCTTACATCACAGGGAGCAAAGGCACGGCGTGAGCTTATCGAGGCAATGCTGTGCCGTGCGGATAAAGAGCGACTTGGACTGACAGGGCATGGCCCGGAGTGTAGCATGTATGATTCCTTGCTACTCAGCACGGGCATTCATACCTTTAATGGCGAGAACTGGGAATTCGGAGGCCCAACGCGGGAATCGGGTGTTTATAATGTATGGATGGCGATAGAGGATTTCTGTAAGGCATCCAAGGAGACTACTCAATCCATTGATAGCCTGTATGCCATTCTGCAAAAACCGCCGTACGGTATGAAACAGGGAGCAATCCCTGTGCTTCTACTGGCCGTTTTTCTTCATCACAGCGATTACTTGAGCGTTTATTATGATGGCTCCTATATCCCGGTGCTCGGCCCCGAGCATTTTGAACTGCTTACCAAGAAGCCAGCACTTTTCGCTGTGAAGTATCTTGAGGTTTCAGGTCTAAGGATAAAGCTATTTGAGGAGCTTGGTGAAGTTGTCTCATCCTCAAGCATCAAGGATAATAAAAAGATTCGAAACGTAACCTTGCTCAGCATTATTAACCCCCTTGTGAAATTCGTCCAGAGGCTTCCAAAATACACCAAGGAAACTGACAACTTGACACCTGAAGCCA
>NZ_JAUXNK010000107.1 GCF_030682845.1 Methanolobus sp.
CTCCAAAGGCATCTACGATGCTTCATGGGGAAAATTCTTCAGGATGCTTGAGTACAAGGCTAAGAAGTTCGGTAAGATCTACCACCAGCTAGAGAAGTATTTCCCATCTAGCCAGATCTGCTCTGTCTGTGGCCATAAGAATGTTAAGGTCAAAGATACTTCTGTCAGAGAATTTGACTGCGACCATTGCGGTCAGCATCATGACAGGGATGTCAATGCGAGCATCAACATTCTTAACAAAGGACTACAGGAACTTGGCATAACTCAGAAATACGCTACAGGAACTAGCGGAATTGGTGTTTGTTAGTCTCCATAAAAGGTCAATAAACACTAACGCCCCCGAGATACGGGAAAAGGAAAGAACCAAAGAAACTCTTTCGTAATAACCTGGATCGATGAAACGGGAAGCCCCTTCCTTCAGGGAGGGGAGGTTCACTGGCAATACGTGCCGCTTTTCAAATCAGTGTACAACCTTGTAATAATGGCTCTCTGTATCTACATAATTAAGCTCTACGTTTTCAGGAAACAGGCCTAGGCCTGCTTTCTTCTTTTTCCTGCTTCATCTTCATTTTTATATAGCTTTCATGAGTATACTGCAGATTCATGATGATACGAAAACCCGAACTTCTTGCCCCTGCCGGGGATAGGGAATCGCTTATCGCTGCAGTAGAGAACGGTGCAGATGCCGTTTATCTGGGGATAAAGGATTTCAGTGCAAGGGCATATGCCGGTAATTTCACAGTTGATGAGTTCAGGGAAGGGCTGGACTATGCCCATCTGAGGGGAGTAAAGGTTTATGTTACCCTGAACACACTCATTAAAGATCAGGAGATCGAAAAAGCAGTCAACCTGATGTATATCCTTGATGAACTTGGAGCTGATGCTATAATTGTACAGGACATCGGCCTGCTGTCACTCACAAGGGAACTTCTGCCTGGCCTGCAGGTCCATGCCAGCACCCAGATGACCATCCACAACACCGAAGGAGTACGCTTCCTGCAGGACATGGGTGTAAGCCGGGTGGTGCTCGCAAGAGAGATGCCGCTGGATGAGATCATGACCATAAGGCAGGATACAGGCATTGAGATAGAAACTTTCATCCATGGTGCCCTGTGCATCTGTTATTCCGGCCAGTGCCTGATGAGCAGCATGATAGGAGGCAGGAGCGGTAACCGTGGACACTGCGCCCAGCCATGCAGGAAAAAGTACAGCCTCCTGGAAGACAAAGAGAAGCTCAGCACCAGGGGCAGCTTTCTCCTGAGCCCTAAAGACCTTAACACGTCCCCGATACTGCCAGAGCTCATAGAGGCGGGCATCAGCTCTTTCAAAATAGAGGGCCGTATGAAGCGGCCCGAATACGTGGCAGGCGTGGTGAGAATATACAGCCGCCTTATTGACAGGTACATAAGTGATCCAAATGGCTACTTCGTGTCTGATGAAGAGACCGCACAGCTTGCCCAGCTCTTCAACAGGGAGTTCACAACAGGATATTTCAAGGGCAACCCTGCCGGTGACCTGATGGCCCGGGATAGGCCATATAACCGGGGAGTGCCCATCGGCAGGGTCATCGGATATAATAGCAGGGGCAGGAACATGAGCCTTGAAATATCGGGCTCCCTGCGGACAGGTGATGGCATAGGCTTTGGAGGCAAAGAGGATTCAGGAATGATCGTGCAGGCCATGTATGCCGGAGGGAAGCCTGTAAAAGAAGCATGCAAAAGAGACGTTGTTTCAATACCCTTTGATGCGCCGCTCAGGACGGGAACAATTGTTTACAGGACTCTTGACAGCTCACTCATGAAAGAGCTGCAAGGTTCATTTGAGCAGCCCGGCAGGTACAGGAAAGTGCCTGTATCCCTTGGAGTGCAAGCATCTGTTGGAGAGCCCTTTGTTGTGACGGTGCGTGATGAGGATGGCAATAGTGTCAGTGCCTGTTCTGAATACACCATTGAAGCTGCCCTCAGAAAAGCAACAGCCATGGAAGATATACACAAGCAGATGAATAAACTGGGGAACACTGCTTTTGAGTTAAAGGCAATTGAAATTAATATGGAAGACGGTGTCTTCATACCTATCAAAGAGATGAACGATACCAGGAATAAAGCCGCATCAGAACTGGAGAGAATAAGGACAGAAGGTCACAGGAGAGGAGGACATGCGGCATATAATTCCATTAGTGAACCCCATTGCGCAGAAAATGCAAAAAAGCCGCTTCTTGCAGTCAGTGTCAACAACATGGAAAGTCTGCAAAATGTTATAGAATGCGGCGCTGACATAGTATATTACGATACGGAACGATACTCCATGGAGAAAGGTACAGATCTGCAGGCCGCTGCTGCACATGCCGCGGATGCACATGTACCGGCCTATCTGCACACTCCGCTCATTGTCAAAGACGAAGATATGCCGGATGTCCAGGAGCAAATGCTTACCGCCATTGAGGCGGGGTTTGAGGGAATAATTGCAGCGAATCCCGGAGTACTCAGAGGGGCGCTTTCGCTTGGTTTCAGGACTATTGCAGACAGTTCGTTCAATATATTCAACAGGCAGGCAGCATCAGTTTTCTTCAGGAGGGGAGTTGAGCTGACAGTACTCTCCCCGGAAATGAACTTCGAACAGATAAAAGACGTGAGTGCCGGAAATCAGACAGAATGTATCGTTCACGGCAACCTGCAGGTCATGGAATCCGAACACTGTCTGGTTGCAGCCCTGACAGGACTGGAGTCAATGCGTGAAACCACCAAAATAGAGGGCTCATTCCGGCTGAGGGATGAGAAGGACTTTATCTTCCCGGTAATGACCGATAAGAGTAACAGAACACATATTTTCAATTCAAAGGAAATGTGCCTTCTGGAAGATATATCTCACCTTTTGGATGCAGGTGTTTCGAGATTTAGGATCGATGCAAGGATTGCAGAGCCATCGCTTACAGGGCAGATTGTAAGTTCATACAGGAATGCAATTGATTCTTACTATGGGAACAGACAGCCCATGAATAAAAAATGCCGGGATATCTCAAAGGAGTTCACCAGAGGGCATTACCACAGGGGCATACTATGAGGATATTCCTTTCAGCCTCGATACGCGGCGGCAGGGACATGCTGCATGTGTACACAGAGATATTGGAGTTGTTGCAGTGCTACGGGCATGAGGTGCTGAGCTGGCATGTTGCAGACCCTGAACTTGAGGACAAGGAATCCCTGATGACAGAACAGGAAATATACGAGCGTGACATGGGTTTGCTCGTCAGGAGCGAGTGCATGATCGCAGAGGTCAGCATTCCCTCCATAGGTGTTGGTTATGAAATATGCAGGGGCCTGCAGCTCGGTCTGCCCATACTATGCCTGCACTCGCCGCATTCCAGGGTCTCTGCAATGATACTCGGGAACAAAAACAATAGGATCATATGCAGGCAATACGCCAATTATCAGGAACTGGAAGAGAATATCATGCATTTTCTGGCAACCATCTGAAAAAATAGCTATATTATATAATAAGGCTAATAGTTGACTTAGTACCTTTAAACTGTTTTTAAAAGATAATCAAGAGCTGAATGCCCTAAATACTTACTAAAAGGTAGTTTTATATACATAGTATGCATATTATCTGTTAGATTGGTTAATCAGCACTAATTAGCGGTTAAATCAATCTATAAAGCCTGATAACAGCTCTATATGGGTAACGCAGTATCAATTCCTGCGAAAATCCGGTATAGCATGTTTGAATTCTTTAAAAGATAAAGGTATCTCTCCATGGGAGGTGAGATATAATGGCAATGGCACCAAAGGATCAGAAGAAGGATGACAAGAAGGGAGCAAAAACCGCCCCAGCAAAGGATCAGAAAAAGAAGTAATTTTACAATTCTTGAATTTCGTTCTTTTGAGGAGATAAAACTCCTCTTTTTTTAGCAGCATAGTTTTTTAGCAATCATTAAATACTAATCAAGACCATTTAATAGTGGTAACTATGATGAGTGAAATATTCATATTAGTAATAGCAATTATAGTTGCAGTTATCCTGTACAAGGTGTTGAAAACTGCTACAAAGATGGCAATGAATGCAGTTTTAGGTATTTTGATACTTATAATTGCAAACTCTGTACTTGGGCTTGGCATAGCCTACACATGGATAGTCATCCTGATCTGTGCAATAGCAGGAGTTGTAGGTGCCCTGCTGATAATATTCTTACATTATTTCTTTGGTTTATTCTAAAGGGTAGCTGTTCCTTTTATGTGGTGGCGTGTGTGACGCTCACCACGGAATGTTTTTTCGGTGATAATGTTTTTAAGGTCCACCTGCGCAAACCCGCCCAGCAGTGAAGACAGCTCCTTTTCCGTAAAATAGTGGTATATGATCCCGCCTTTCCTCATGAAAGTATTACTCTCGACCTCCTGTCCGCCAAATCTCATATCCTCAGTGCCGAAAACTTCGATGAACAGAATCCCTGAGGGCTTGAGAAGCCTTTTGAACTCTTTAACTGCAAGTATCCTTTCGCTTTCGAAAAGGTGCTGCAGGACACCGTAGCATAGCACTGCATCAAAGGAATGGTCAGAAAAAGGGAGATTTGTGACGGTGGATACAATGAGTTCGGCACACCGGTCGCTCCTGTCAAGGTAGGAACGCGCTTCCAAGAGTGCATTCAATGAAACATCAGTACCTACAACACCATATTTCCTTGAAAGGGGAAGCAAATACCTCCCATTCCCGCAACCTGCATCCAGCACACGGGAGGCTGGAGAGATGCTTCCCTCCACGGCAGAGATCGGCCGTGGACCACCCCACCTTACATGCCTGTATTCCTCATCCCAGGCAAGAAGATGAGTAGATCTTGATCCCATATCAAGGCTGGTACTCTGAGGCTTTCCTGAAGCGCTCCACCAGGAAGTCCTTTTCCAGTGAGGACAGGAACCATCCAGCCTTGGGGCCTGACTGTTGCCCGAGCACAGCAGTATAGACGGCCTTGAAGAGTTCCTTAGGGTCTGCCTGTATCTGTTCCGGGCCGACACCCAGAAGTTGCGCCATTTCTCCTGTCAGCTCGGAATCCTGCTCCTTTGCCGAATAGACCAGATTATGATAGTCCTCTCCGCTCATCTCAGCCCGCTGGGAAATAAGCTTTGAGAAGGAAGCAAGAAAAGCCCGCTGGAGTTCAGAAAGGCTGGCAGCTTGCACCGGCAGTTCACTTTTCACACTGAACTTTGCAAATGCAGGTGCATACATCTCAAGCCAGTTACCGACATTATCCGCCAGCTCTTTTATGCATCTCTCATTTGTGGTGTCATAGCCTGCCCTTTTAACTATGCGCATTATTTTACCAAAGTCCCCGCCTGCGGCCTGGTAAATAGTGATCATGTGCTTGAAGGGGATATCAGTATGACATATACCCACTGCATGTGACAGCTCCAGTATCCTCTTTTCATAGGAGCCTGGACTATCGATGGAATGAAGACGCTCGAATTCGTCCACAAGATTCAGCAGGGGTTGTGAAGGATCGAATTTTATATGCTTCTCAGGTTTTGTACGGATAATAAGATACCTGAGTACCTCGGGAGGCACAACCTTCAGCATATCCGATATGGAAACAACAACACCCGAGGAAGATGACATGGCACCCTCGTTACCCAGCATGATCCATTCATAGACTATGGGGAAAGGAGCATCATATCCGAATACCTCTTTTGCTATCAGCACGCCGGTGTCGTATGAGCCGCCTTTTGATGCATGGTCCTTGCCGTAGGGCTCGACTGTGACCCCAAGCGCCTTCCATCTTGCGGGCCAGTCCACACGCCATGTAAGCTTACCGCCGCCGTTCATGGAAACAGTGCCTGAGTTTGCGCAGGAGCAGGTGTAATCAACGGTTTCGGCATCCAGGTCAAAGCCTGTGACGATCGTCGTGTTTATTTTACCGCATGCACTACAGATCGGATTGAAGGGACACCAGGTATCTGAAGGGGTTTTACCTGAAACGTTCTTAAGGATAGCTGCTATTTCATCCCTTTTCACGAGTGCCTTCTTAATGGCATCCGTATAGACACCCTGCTTGTACAGTTCATCAGCCCTGTACACAGTGGGGCGTATCCCCAGACGCTCAAGAGCTATAAGAAACGGCTCAAGATAGTGCTCAGAGTAACTCTGATGCTTCCCGCAGGGGCACGGCACATCTGACAGGGGCTTTCCCACATGTTCAGCATAACTTTCATCAAGGAAAGGATAGACCTTCCTGAGGGGATCGTAAGTGTCAGCAATATAGACGAACTCGGCCTGTGCACCTTTGTCGAGAAGGGCCCTGTATACTGCATCCGCTGTTACGACCTCGCGCATATTGCCTATATGAATATGACCTGATGGCGTTATTCCTGTTGCAACGAGATGTTTCCTACCTTTGGCGAGAACCTCGTCTGCAACTACATCCGCCCAGTGTGTGATATCTGCCATTCTTTTCACCAGTACCAGAAAGTGGGTAATTTTTGTAATTATTCAAGCGATTAGCTTTTATGGAAATGGTCTCTGAGAGATTGAGAGATTGTAACCTTAAATTATTGCTACTATTATAACCTTTGCTTAAGGACAAAAGCTGTGATTTCCACTATATGGCTATTATCCAACATACCAGTATTTGTTCAAAAGTGCATCACTAATCCCAAAACCATAAATACCTTAATTGCTTACGGTTATTGAAAGGAAGCAATGGGGTTATTATGCATCCTGAACGCACAGGCGAATACCTTGAAACGATATTTCTTCTGGTAAGAAAGAATAATACTCCTGCAAGGACTACCCAGATCGCTGCCGAACTTAATGTTTCACCCCAAGCGTGACAGAAATGATACAACGGCTCTCAGAGAGCGGATTTGTACACTATAGACCTTACTATGGAGTGGAGCTAACAGAGTCAGGCAGCAACCAGGCAAAAAAACAGAGACACACCAATCGTGTGCTAAGGAGATTTCTGATCATAGTACTGGGGATGGAGCCTGGGATTGCAAAAGAGGAAGCTAACAACCTTCAGCATACTGCTTCTGAAAACGTGCTTGAACATATATGCCAGTATATGCTGCATATGCAGCTCTGCCCACAGTGCGGGGATTCAAAAGTAAAAAGGTGCTGTAATTTATCGATGTCAGAGTCTGCAGATCAGACTATCTGACAGGACACCGGGACAACTTTCGAAAAATGATATCAATAGTCACTCTTTCTTAAATAATGAGAATTGTTCGTAGGCAGACGAACCGTAAGGTATTAATAAGTAACCAATATAGTAAAAGTGATGACCCGCATAACCACCACAAAAGTAGACGTACCTATGTGCACATCTATGGACATACTCTACATGAGGAACAAATGTGAACCTATGGAAGAAGAAGCCTTACCTTTCATTGCAGTTCACGGCAACCACGCGACCATCAACAACGAAGCAATACTGTATGACGAGGAAGAAGTATACCAGGTATACACCAAGAATGTCTTCATACAAACAGAAAAGCCACTCCCCGAAAAAACCATTGTACAGAACACCGAGGTAGAAGCAGATCTTGGAATCTACCACTGAACTCCATGGTTTAGCAATTCATCGATCGTGTCGGACTCCTTCACAAAGAACCTATAATCTTTGATAAGGTGCCCGTCCATCTTTACGCTATCAAGGAAACCGTACCAGTAAACTATCATACCGGTACCGAAGTTTTCTTCATAATCGGTGAATTGCTTTTTCATATAATATTGATGTTCCTTCTCATCACCGAACAGGGCCTTGCTTTCGATCCACGATACATTTTTACCATTGATATCAAGAGGCTCTTCCAGCAGGAAATCCGGTGTTTTTGCAATTCCCAAAGCCCGGAGATCGTTTTCCGTCCGGAATGAAACTCCTTTGTTCGCAAGCCACTGCTCAAGTATCGACTCGCCCATTTTCCCTTTGACCGTATGGACCTCATGAGCTCTCGGAGAAAAGAAGTGGTCAGAGCACATGGCCTCCTTAACTTCCTTTTTGAGCCGCATGTCAGGAAGCTCATCTATATTCTTCATGAAAGATTTTTTGGGAATACCCATCTCAGACAGGATCATGGCAGCCATAAGAGTTGCAGGAATACTGTTCTTCCGGGCTATCTGGACAATGGTGGTGCCCTTCTGCCACATCGACAGGTGCTTGCCGCTCCTGTCCTGTACGCGGGAGAAGTTCTTCTTCACATCCGTCACGGTCTTCTGGTTGAGTATAGAGTATATCACACCCACGGGTTGTGAGAACATTTCTGACACCCTGTCAATATCATCAACCCCCTTAAGGGAACTGAATATCTGTTCGTAGGTATTGATGTCCATTTGAATATCTCCTTAATTACAAAGGCTGCTTCAGCAAACATGCACCGCACCGTTTCTTTCCGCAGAAGCTCTTGGAATATTCCACTATCAATGCATGATATTCCTTGAAGAGATCAACATCTGCAGGCAGGCTGCCCTCAAACAACCTCTGAAGTTGCATGTAATCACCCTCCACCCCTATACATTTCATCATACGGGTCGTGTACGCATCTATCACAAAAATGGGCTTATGGGCAGCATAGAGGATTATGCTGTCTGCAGTCTCATTGCCAACGCCCTTCAAAGACAACATCCTTTGTCTTAAAACGTCAAGAGGTAATGAGAAAACATCGTTCATCTCGTTTTCGGTGAAATAAGAGGCAATATTCTTTATCCTAAAAGCTTTCTGACGATAGAAACCACAGCATCGGACCAATTCCTCAAGAAGTGGGAGATCGGCTTCTGCAAGAGGTTTGGGTTCAAGCAGGCTGTGCTCTTTAAGATTACAGATGGCTTTTTCAACATTGGCCCATTTCGTCTGCTGGGTAAGCATTGCACCCACCACGACTTCAAAAGCCGTTTCAGCAGGCCACCAATATTGAGGACCTAATTCTTCCCGCAGTATATGGTAGACCTTAAGAAGGTCTTTGTTTCTAAAGCTCATAAGAAAAGAAAGAAAGGGTTATTTCCAGAATTCCTCCTCATAGTTATCAGGAAGATCAAGGTTCATTACTTCATCCAGTGACTTCCTCTTTTTTGGGGGCTGTTCCTTTGGTGCCTCCCTGGATTCTATCACCGTTGTATTCTTAGTATTGATAGTTACTTCCTCACGCAATTCAAAATCCGGTTCTTTGTGGGGAGTCACAGCTTGGGCATCTTCTGAGTACCGGGGTTTTATTTCTTCACAGGGAAGAACTGCCGGTTTTCTGGAAGTATCCACTTGACGGACTTCTGTTATCTGCTTTTCCCTGGGATAGAATCCCAAAGGCTCCTGACTCTCCTTATCCACCCGCTTCCGGCGAGTGTCCTGTGCATAACTGTCTACTACAGGAGAAGACCTCAATGATCTCTTGTGAGTTGAACGGTAACCTATGATACATTGTTCATCCCCAGAACGCCAGTCCACAACATAGAGATGACAGGCATTCTTCTTACAATGAGAGGCCCCGTCCCGGGGGCAGATGTCAGGTAGCGTCATGTCAGATTTCTCAGTTAGATATTATAAGCAGCTATTGTATATAATTAACACTTATGCTTTTACAATCTCTTTATGTTACAGTCCCTTTATAGTAGCGGCTATCAGGGGTGCAACACTGATGCAACTCTGGGTCTTTTCAATAGTATCTGTGGAGATTATATCTCTCACACCTGCATTGTACAATCTCATGACAGCATTCCTTGCAAGTACAGGATGTACGCAGGCAAGATATACATCTTTTGCACCCTGCCCTTTAAGCAGTTTTATCGACTCCACCATCGTTCCGCCGGTAGCTATCATATCGTCGAGCAGTACGATATCCCTGCCCTGCACATCAATGCTCTTTGTCTTGATGGTCACAGTATCGCCTGAGATGCGGGTCTTCTCAAGATAATCACAGTCATATCCTATTTCCTTAGCGGTCCTCTCTACGAACTCCATGGCCCCGGCGTCCGGAGAAACAAGCAGGGCATCCTTGAGGCCCATGGACCTTATATGATATCCTATCAGTTGTGAAGCATCCAGGTCAAATGCGTCAGCATTGAAATAATCCAGCACACTCGTCTTGTGCACATTCACAGTAAATACCCTGTCAGCATTGATGGTCCTGGCAATCGCCCTTGCGCTAATGGGTTCACCTGTTTTGAACTTCCGGTCCTGCCGCGCATATCCCATGTAGGGAATGACAACATTGATGACCGGAGAGTCTTCACATGCATCTATAAGCTGCAATAGCGCTACAAAATCAGAATCCGTGATTATGCTCTGTATAATGGTGACCTCGTCCACATCCTCATCCAGGATGCGGGTATAAAGCTCACCGTCGGGGAACCTGGTGAAATCACAAACAGTCGGTTCCAGATTCAATTCCCTTGCAACTCGTGATGAGAGAGCCTGAGATGCGGGTCCTCCTATGATCTTCAAATGATGTACCTCTTTTAATTCCATTTTTTATAGCATTTCCTAATGTAACGGTTATAATACATTAGTTTTGGTTCCTTTGACTTTTGAAAGGACCCTGATGTTACGTATAGATGTGAGGGGATAGTTACCGGTATCGTCCTTCTCGGCAGATTTGACCATGTCCCAGATAGTAAGGAGGGCTATGGAAACACCTGTAAGGGCCTCCATTTCAACACCGGTCCTTCCGACTGAGCCCACTTCCACCACCGCAGAGATCTGGTCCTCTCCTATCGAGAAGTCGACATCCACGCCGGTTATGGGTATCTGATGACACATGGGAATGAGTTCGGGAGTTCTTTTTACTGCCAGGATGGCAGCGATTCTTGCAGTTGAGAGCACATTGCCTTTCTCAACGGTTCCGCTCCTGATACTCTCGATGGTGCTTCTGCCCAGGATGATCTCTCCGGAAGCTATTGCCTTTCGGGCAACGGTATCTTTGTGGCTTATGTCCACCATGACCGCACGGTCATCTTCTATATGAGTGAATTTCGTAGTCAACAGATCACCCAAGGGTCAGTCTATGCGCAGGTTCTGTCTCTGCATGTAATCCTCAATAGTTGTATTTAATGTTTCTTTCAGGTCCCTTGCTTCATCGAGGGTCAGTTTAAATATCTCCTCATCCTCGCCATGGCTGATGCTTATGCGGACCCGCTTCCTTTCAATATCCACGGCTATTTTCCTGCCTTCCCTTTCCATACCTATCACTCCTGTTTCATTACATAGGGTATCTTCCGGATAACATCACTCGCAAGCAAGCCAAAACCATTCTCTTCAAAAGCAAGATCCCCTGCGGCACCATTCACAAAGCAACTGCAACATGCCGCATCAAACGCATTGTTAGTGGCAAACAGCGCGCCGACAATGCCCGCAAGCACATCACCGGTGCCTCCCACGGTCATACCGGCATTCCCTGTCCGGTTGAGCCTTGTTTCCTTCCCGTCGGATATCACGTCGATATTTCCTTTCAGTACAGTAACAACCTGTTTCTCCTTCGAGAAGGTATGAACAAGACCTTTTTTCCCTTCCAGAGAAACGGGGAGTTTGCTTCCGTTCCTGCCCCCCAGGAGGCGCGAGAATTCCCCAGCATGAGGCGTTATGATGAACTCACCACTCTTTGCCGGAGGGAAGGACATATCATAAAGTGCATCAGCGTCTATGACGGCTTTTTTGCACAGAGGCAGGATCTCGCCTATCGCTTCAAGGGTCGCTGCGTCCCTCCCCAGACCAGGACCGATGACAACAACATCACTTGAATCAATAAGAGGGCGTAGCAGAGATATATGCTCAGGACACAAACGGTCACCATGCATGCCTTTTATAATCAGGTCAGGAGAATAAGCAGCCACTATATGTGAAATGCTCTCAGGCACTGCAACTGTGACAAGGTCAGCACCTGCCCTTAAAGCTGCAAGTGACGCAAAAGCCGGTGCTCCGGAATAAGGCCCACCACCTATTACCAGTATGCTGCCTGCATTACCCTTATGTGAGAAAGCGCTTCTCAATGCCAGACCTTTGAGGTCGCCCAGCCCCACGAATTCCTCGGCATCTCTGCAAACCCCTATACTCACCACCCGAACCTCGCCAGTCATATCCTTTGAGTGAGGTAAAACAAGGCCAGTCTTCATTTTGTGGAAGGTAAGGGTCAGGTCCGCTTTCACGCTTTTTTCAAATGCACCGGCTTCCGGATCAAAACCTGAAGGAGAATCTATAGAGATGACAAAAGTATCTGTTGCATTGATGAGATCTATTGCTGTGGATTCCGGCTCCCTTAACTGGCCTTTCATCCCTGATCCAAGCACACCGTCAACGATAATATCTGCTTCTTTCCAGCCAGGATAAGAGCGCAGGTCAGCAGAATCGCGTATCTCCCGGATATCATCGATACCGCTGTATCTGAGCAGATCGAAGTTGGCTCTCGCTTCCATGGTCCTTATCTGTGATGCGCTCCCGAGCAGGAGTACTCGTGCCCGGAATCCCGGAAGAAGGGAAAGGTGCCTGGCGGCCACGAAAGCATCGCCTCCGTTGTTACCCCTGCCTGCGATAAAGAGAACTGTTGCTGCCCTTGTCTGTGAACTGATCTCCCGTGCGATGCCTGCACCTGCATTCTCCATCAATTGCAGGGGGTTCATGCCCAGGTAGAAGCAATTATTATCGACGGCCCGCATCCTTGAAGATGTAATGGCTTCCATGTTACCTATTTATCCTTTGTTTGCATTCTATTTAGCAGTTAATGTTTTCTTCTGGGAATTATTTTAATATAACTAACATCCTTTATATGAAAAGGAGGTATTCATATTAACGCCGTTGCTAAGGAGAACACTGCAAGCGACAGGATCAGGATAAAACCCACTTACCTAATACTTGGAAGCGGGAGTTTTGGCTTTGCATTGGCCAAAGAGCTCAGGGAGCTTGACAAAGACCTGATAATCGTGGATAAGGATGCGCAAAAAGTCGAAACCCTGCGCGATGAAGCCTATGAAGCCATTGTCGGCGACGTCGGCGACCCCGGCCTCCTTGACCGGATCAATACAAAGAACCTTTCAGGCATACTAATTCTCAGTTCCGATACCTTGGCAAATAAAGCTGCTCTTGACAATGTCAGGAAGAAGGTATCAAGGGACGTATATTGTGTAGCAAGGGCCACTGATGTTATCAATATGCAGGAGATGGAAGCAATGGGTGCTGATCTTGTCATCATGCCTCCGAGAATGGTTGCCAAATCCCTTTCAAGGTCTTTGGAGCGCGCCGAAGGGCTACGGCGTGGCAATAAGATGGCGCAGTGGTTTGAGAACATCCGGGGTAAAAAGATGGCCATCATGGTGCATAATAACCCGGATCCGGATGCCATTGCAGGTGCGCTTGGACTAAAGACCATTGCAAATTCCCATGATATAAGATCGGACATTGTGTATCATGGCGAGATAGGACATCAGGAGAACAAGGCTTTTGTGAACCTTCTGGGAATCGATCTTTACAGGTATGAGGACATTGAAATGGCAGCCTATGACAAGATTGCCATGGTGGACTGTTCCGGACCGGGAGCCAACAATCCCCTGCCTACGAACACACACATCGGGATCATAATAGATCATCACCCCATAACGGATTCCGACATAGATGCCGAATTCATCGACATACGCCCCAACGTGGGTGCTTCCTCCACCATTGTGACAAAGTACCTGCAGGAGCTCAATATCGATATTGACGGCAAGCTTGCAACAGCCCTTCTGTACGGGATCAGGACCGATACCCTGGACTTTAAGAGGAACACAGACTCAGCCGATCTTTCAGCCGCTTCATACCTCTATCCCCTGTCGGACCATGATATCCTGGATCAGCTGGAGCGCCCTTCAATGTCTATCGAGACGCTGGACGTACTTGGTGAGGCCATCAACAATCGCCAGGTCATAGGTAGTTATCTGCTTTCAAATGTAGGAAGCATCCGTGACAGGGATACGCTCCCTCAGGCTGCGGACTACCTGCTCAATCTGGAAGGCATCTCGACTACCATTGTCTTTGGTGTGAGCGAGGACAAAATATTCATCTCCGGCAGAAGCAATGACATCCGTATTAACCTGGGAGATGTCATGAAACGTGCCTTTGGAGAGGAGGCTGGCGGAGGACATGCCAACGCTGCAGCAGCACGCATAGAACTTGGGGTTTTCAGCGCAGCAAGGGACAGGCAGACCCTCCTGAGACTTGTGAATGAAGCAGTGGTCAAGCGCTTCCTTACAGCCGTCGGTGTGGAAGAAGACGACATATAATATCACACCTTCTTTTTCTTTCTATTTTTTTTAACCTTGGCTGTATAAATCGATGGCAATCCACATTATATATGTGTATGTATATGTATTTATATTGATTATAAAACAGATATTTTTAGTAGGTTCTATCGGATGTATGCTATATACTTGCTATCCGAGGTCATGCCGGGGTTCCTGCATAGGACATAAGAACCCGGCAAATGTCCCGGCCTGTATATATCAAATTTCTCCCCCTCTCACCGCACGTGGCAGAAGGAGCGTGTAGGACATACCTGGCATCATGGCCCAAAGGGCATCGGTCGCACATATACACCATGTGTATGTATGCATGCTGTTCGTATGTACGGTTTATTCATACCATGCATACATGCACATGTAGGAACTTATATTGCAGGAGTATGGTCGCACACGGTATGAATGCGCATACAAAACTGAAGAATCGCATCTAACCTGCATGTATGACAGAACATACAAATCATATGACTGGTAGGGCAACACCGCTGATCCTCCGAATGACAGATTTCCGGAAGAGGGCACCTGGAGAAAACCAATGATTTATGTTTCAGAGGGAGGTCAATTAGGTAGGCCATTGCTTCCTGGCTATGGAACATGGATAATCTGTAACATACATTATTTAATATTGTATTTTTTGTATATTTCCATGTGTCCAATCAGCCGCTGATGCCAATAGCCTGCCTTTTGTATAACTTCTCTTCATATAATCGAAACGTTGAAAGGTCATGACTTCATTGAGGGAATACTGCAGTTAAGGGAAAAGAAGGTTACCAATGGAGCACTTGATAGTATTCATAACACTTATCCTTGCATTGATATTGTTCATATGGGACAGGTTCCGCCATGACATTGTCGCAGTCATCTGTCTGCTCGTTCTGGTAATGGTCGGAATTATCCCTGCAGGAGAGGCCTTCAGCGGCTTTTCACATCCTGCCGTCATCACCGTGGCAGCAGTGCTTATAGTAAGCAGCGGCCTCCAGAAAGCTGGCATTATCGATGTGATTGGCAAGTGGGTGATGAAGACAGGAGACAACCTTACAGTGCAGATAGGAGTGCTTACAGTTCTTGTCTGTATTGCCTCTGCATTTATGAACAATGTTGGAGCTCTTGCCATCTTAATGCCGGTGGCCATCCATATAGCCCGCAAGAAAGGATATTCTCCTTCCATCACCCTGATGCCCCTTGCATTTGGGTCTCTTCTGGGGGGCATGATGACCCTCATCGGCACTCCACCAAATATCATAATTGCCACTTTCCGTGCAGAACAGATGGGACAGCCTTTTGGCATGTTCGATTTTACCCCGGTGGGAGCCGGTATTGCACTTGCAGGGATTGTCTTTATAATCCTCATTGGGTGGCGCTTGCTGCCAAGCCGCCATGGCGAGAGTTCTGCAGAGGAGCGTTTCCACATCCAAGATTATATCACAGAGGTTCTCATAACTGAAAGATCGACGATAAAAGATGTGCAGATAGGAGACCTGAACGAGATCGTAGAAGCGGACATCAGAGTGCTTGGACTTATAAGGGACAACCGCCGGATCCATGCACCACGGTGGAGGGAGCTTTTAAGGGAAAATGATATCCTGATATTGGAAGCAGATTCTGACGATCTTAAGGCATTCATCGACCAGACTAAAACCGAATTGGTAGGAGAGGAACAGCTTCAGGTAGAAGAGGCAGGCTCAGAGGACATATCCATTGTTGAAGTTGTCGTGATGCCAAATTCACCTATCATCAATAAGACGGCATCCAGAATGAGAATGCGTTCAAGTTATGGGGTTAACCTGCTTGCAATCGCACGCAAGGATAGGCAGATAATGCAGCGCATAGACCACGTGCGTTTCAATGCCGGCGATGTCCTGCTGCTTCAGGGGCAGGCGGATATGCTCAATGAGACCATTATCACAATGGGCTGCCTGCCGCTGGCAGACCGCGGCTTCTGCATAGGGCAGCCAAAAAAGATAGCACTTGCTCTGGGAGTATTCGGATTATCCATTGCCGCGGTCGTGGCTGGTTTTCTCCAGGTGCAGATAGCTTTTACTCTTGCCGCGGTACTAATGGTCCTGACAGGAGTGCTGCCGGTACGCGATATTTATACAAGTGTCGACTGGCCGGTGATCGTGCTGCTGGGTGCCATGCTGCCTGTGGGTGCTGCCCTTGAGACCACCGGCGGGGCTGAAATGATAGCCAGTCAGATACTTATGGCCGGCAATACACTACCTCTCTGGGCCACACTTTCAGTACTGATAGTTGTGACAATGCTCCTTTCAGGTGTCATCAATAATGCGGCAACTGTAGTCCTTATGGCCCCAATAAGCGTAGGGGTAGCACATGGGCTGAATGCATCTGTGGACCCATTCCTCATGACCATTGCCATTGGTGCTTCATGCGCATTCCTTACGCCCATAGGGCACCAATCCAATACTCTTGTGATGGGGCCAGGGGGATACAATTTCACCGATTATGTGAAGCTGGGGTTGCCATTGAGCATACTTATTGTCATGGTTGCGGTTCCACTGATATTGTATTTCTGGCCGGCATGAGTGGTTCAGACTATCCTTTGGCAGGTGAATGAATACTATTTGCGGAGTATACGAAGATGGATTCGAGATTCAAAAGAGCCCTGATTGAGAGGCTGACAGGGGAGCTTGAAGCTGCAAGGTCAATTGATGCAGGAGAAATTGCAGCAGAGATAAAAAATATTGGCTTTTCCTGCCTCATGTGCGGCAGGTGCTGCCGGAGCGAGCATGGAGATAACTCAGTTATAGTCAGCCCTGCAGAGATAGAAAATATATGCCTGTACACTGGCCTTGAACACATGTCAGTCGCGCAACCTCCACATGAAAGTTCCAGAGATCTCCGGGAGAGGCGGACGCTGGAAGAACTTTCAGATATGATAGACATCCAGGGTAATATCCACACTTTCGGCTGGGAACTAGCCCGCAAGAAAAACGGGGACTGCATTTTTATACAGGATATAGCAGCCGGGAACAAATGTACCACATACCCTGCACGACCTACGCTTTGCAGCACTTATCCATTCTACATAGAAGAAGGAGAGCTGAGAGTATCGGAATGCGAAGGACTTGGCAAAGAGATAGGGCCGGATGAAAGCCTTGAGCTGGCCAGAAAAGTCATCGCCAGGTACAGAGAGGAACTAAAGGAAACGATCCTGCTCTACGAGAACTACGAAAGTTTCATAAGTGGACCTGAAAATATTAATAAGGCCATAGAGAATATACGGGAAGGTATTATAAACTACATAGTACATGACAGCACAGGCAGTCACAGGACTACCCGCAGGATAAGCTGACAATCATAACATTACAGTATAAAATCACAGACTGATCAATATGTCCACCAATACTGACCAAGCAATGACGATCTCTGAGAAGATCTTTTCAAAGGCTTCCGGGAAAACGGTAAAAGCCGGAGAATTCGTAATGGCCAACATAGACATGGCAATGACCCATGACATCACAGGACCTCTTGCTGTGGAGGGTTTTTACGAGATAATGCGGGAAAAAGAGCAGAAAAAAGTATGGGACCCCAGTAAAATTGTGATCCTTTTTGACCACCAGGTACCTGCTGACTCCCTGAACGCCGCTGCAAACCACATCATGCTCAGGAAATTTGCCAAAGAGCAAGGCATAATGAATTATGATGTTTATGAGGGCGTGTGTCACCAGGTCATGCCTGAGAAGGGGCATGTCAGGCCCGGAGACCTTGTTGTGGGATCTGACTCGCATACCTGTGCCTACGGTGCACTTGGTGCATTCTCAACCGGCATTGGATCGACTGACATGGCTGCAGTCTTCGCATCCGGCAAGCTCTGGTTCAGGGTCCCTGAAACGATCAGGTTCGAAGTCAATGGGAAACTTCCAAAGCATGTGTATTCCAAAGATGTCATACTTCACCTGATAGGCGATGTCGGTGCCGAGGGAGCAAGATATAAGGCTGCAGAGTATGCAGGCTCAACTGTACAGGACATGCCGATGTCCGAACGCATGACTGTATCCAACATGGCCATTGAGATGGGCGGCAAGGCAGGTATCATCGAGGCGGACAAGGTGACAGAGAAGTACCTGCAGGAACGTATCCCGGATTTTAAGCTGGACACGTACTGGAAATCTGATAAGAATGCCACCTCCGAGATAAGGGAATATGATGTAAGCAAGCTCGAGCCTCAGGTGGCCTGCCCTCACAATGTAGACAACGTCAAGCCTGTAACAGAAGTGGAAGGCATAAAAGTTGACCAGGTATTTGTAGGGTCATGTACCAATGGCAGGTTCGAAGATATCGAGATCGTGGCAAAGATGATGGGTGACGAGCCTGTTGCAAAGGGAGTAAGGCTCCTGATAATACCGGCCTCAAGGACTGAATATATGAAGGTTCTAAGAGCAGGTTACATCGAGCAGTTCATGGAAGCCGGTGCAATGGTAGAGTCACCCTGTTGCGGACCGTGCATGGGAGGTTCCTTCGGACTCCTTGGAGATGGCGAGATTGGACTTGCAACATCCAACCGGAATTTCAAAGGCAGAGAGGGAAGCCCACAGTCCTTTGTATACCTGAGCTCCCCTGCAACAGCGGCAGCTTCAGCTCTCACGGGAGAGATAACTGACCCAAGAAAGATATGAGCCCATTGGGCTCTATCTGCTTGAGAGATACCAAAAAAGATATATCATAAAATTTCTATGATACTTTCAGACGTTGGGATACCAACACATCCCGTCATATTGTGATGGATTACACCAACGTCACCATATTACTTTTGATGTGACCTACCATGCCAGATACTGACCTTTCTATCCTTAATGAGATATACGACATCATAATTGAGCGCAAGAATACGCCAGCTGAGAACTCTTATGTATGCTCGCTGCTGAACCACAGGAAAGGTATTGACAAGATACTGGAAAAAGTAGGTGAGGAAGCGGTTGAAACGATACTGGCGGCCAAGAATGATAATAGGGAAGAGATAATCTATGAGTCAGCCGATCTGCTCTTCCATTTGCTGGTGATGCTTGCGGCAAAAGGGATAGGCCTTGAAGAAATTGCGGAAGAGTTCAAAAAACGCAGGAAATAGAAAAGATGTCAGCTTACTGACATCCCATCAGTAAACTGTTAACTCGTGGAATATATCCTTCTTTGAGAGTACTCCTTTTGGCACTCCCTCAAAGGACACAAGCAAAAAACCGATGTTATGCTTGTCAAATATCTTTACCGCATCATACAAGGAAGTTTCCGAATCTACTGCAATAAGTTCCTTTGTCATGATGTCCTTCACTCTTGCAGTCATCTTGCCGCTTGCCACAGCATCCCCAATATCGGTGAAAGTTACTATGCCGACTATCTCTCCGTTGTCTTTTACGGGCGCGCCATGTATTCCATTGTCAACAAGTTTTCTCGCAGTTTCCTGGATAGTGGCATTGATATCAATGAAGATAATGTTCATGCGTGCATAATTCTTAACAGGCTTTTTGGGAAGCGAGATCATCTCATTTATGCAAAAAACAAGAGTGTTCTGAGTATCATCCCGCCCGACAATCTCACCGCTTATCACCAGCTTATTAACAGGCGTGGGACCTATCTGGACTTTATCCCCCTGCTCAAAACCTTTGATACTGCCAAGTACCCGTATGTTGCCGTGACATAGGTCCGGGTGCCTGACGGTCGTGAAGCTAATCTCGGCTACTGTTGCACCATCCACCTGTTTGTCGTTCCTGAAAAGAGGCACGACGGCTTCATGATCCATAGCCGTGATGCTGAGGGCCTCATAAGCATCGCCTGTGGCTTTATAGCCCCCTTTGGGACCTGGGACACCTTCGACAAGCCCAAGCACCTTCAGGGATTGCATTTGATTTCTAACAGTACCTGGATTTCGATTTATAAGTTCAGCGATTTCTTCGCCTTTGACAGCACGATCTTTCTCTCTTTGAAGATTTATTAAAGCTATTAAAATATCTTTTTGGATAGGAGCTAGCTCCATTAAATCACCGTTCCCTGGATAATAATAGATACTCAAAAGGGATATATATATTTGTAGTATATCAGATAGATATTATTGAAGAATATATTTTCTCAGGGGAGGAACATTAATTTATACGTATAAGTGATTACCCCCCAGCAGGTAAATAAACTATGATATTTGAAAAGATTCACACTGTCCCTACAGCCGATGAACTGATGGACAAGGCATTCAGAAGGGCGACCCGTGCAATGTCCGGGAAGACCATTTCAGGGAGGGAGACAGCACTCAAGGCAAACGAGTCAATGACATTGACCGCTGCCAACATACTAACAGACAATTTGTCAAACGTAGTGCGCCGTTTTCCGAGTTTTGACCATGTCCAGCCGTTCTATTACGAACTCGCGGACATACTTATAGGCGTCGACGAACTTCGAAAGGCACTGGGCAGAATAGATTGGGCGAGCACCAAGATACATGAAGTGGCCAGGGACCATGTCGGGAAGATGCGCCGCTCAAAAGACCCCATAGTGATAAGGAAACAGGCCTTTGGACGCATGGGATCCATAATGAAGTCCATAGACAAGGAACTACTCTTGCTGAACGAGGCGCGCAACAAGCTTAGGAAATTGCCTGCGGTACATGATGAGCCTACAATTGTCGTTGCCGGGTATCCTAACATCGGCAAATCCAGTTTCGTGACAAAAGCCACCGGGGCCACACCTGAGATAGCGCCATACCCATTCACAACAAAAGGCGTGTCCATCGGGCACTTCATGATAGGGAATGAAAGATATCAGGTAATGGACACCCCGGGACTGCTTGACAGGCCTATGTCTGAAAGGAACGCAATAGAGTTGCAGGCCATATCTGCACTGAAGCATCTCAAGGCAGTTGTCCTTTTCATAATAGACCCGACCGAAACATGCGGATACGAGGTAAAGGACCAGGTGAACATGCTCAATGAGGTAAAGCAGCAGTTTCCACTTCCATTGCTGGTAGTTGCCAACAAATCAGACCTTCCCCAGTTCAGGGATCTGGATATTGCTGACATGAAGATGTCAACGATGACCGGCGACGGGATCCAGCAGGTTATGGACAGGCTTGTGGCAATGATACAGGAAAAGAAAATAGAAGACGATAGAGCAGCAGAGAATAAAATTGAAGAAGATCAGTAGAGATTAAATCAAATCAATCTCTTTTGTCTTTTCAAAGCACACTTTCCATAATCTCAAGAGCTCTTTTTATGTCTGCCTGTGATGTGGCGTAGGACAGGCGCATATAGCCTTCTCCGGCGCTGCCAAAAGCAGTTCCCGGGACTACGACAACACCATTGGAAACGCACTTTTTTACGACTTCCATGTAATTATCAACCTGCGGAAATGCATAGAAAGCACCTTTGGGTGGGTCGCACCTCATACCAAGAGAATTAAGGCCCTCTACTATCAGGTCCCTGCGCTGTCTGAATTCCTCGCACATCCGGATAACCGGTTCGATAGGACCGTTCAGAGCGGCAACTGCGGCCTTCTGGGCTATGGAGTTGGCGCATGCCTGCACATACTGGTGCACTTTTATCATCTGGTCAACATACTGCTGCCTTGCAGCAATATAGCCCAGCCTCCAGCCTGTCATTGAGTAGGTCTTGGAGGTCGCATTTATAGTTATGACATTATCCGAGTACTGCGCAGGGCTTACATGCTCCCCTTCATAAATGAAATGCTCGTAGACCTCGTCAGAGATAAGTGTAAGACCGTGGTCATCGGCAATTTCTGCAAATGCCTTCATGTCACTCCTGCTTTGCACGGCACCAGTAGGATTAGCCGGAGAGTTAACGATGAACGCTTTTGTGCGCGGAGTGATTCTTTCCACGACGTCCTCAGGCCTTAAAGAAAGGTCGTCCCCAAGAGGGACAGGAACAACTTTACCACCCATGATTTCCACAAGGGCATTGTAGGAAACAAAACCGGGGTTCGCAATAAGGACATCATCCCCGGGGTTCACGAGAGATGCTATGGCCAGTTCCAGCGCTTCCGATGCCCCGGATGTCACTATGACCTCATCTGGGTTGACACTGAAATTATTCTCCCTCTCAAATTTGGAACTTAATGCCTGCCTGAGTTCAGGAATGCCTGCTCCCTGCGTATAACCCGTGAAACCCTCATTAATGGCATCGATCGCAGCCTGCTTTATATGCTCAGGCGTATCAAAATCCGGCTGCCCGAGACCAAGGTTTATAGCATTGGACCCTGCAGCTTCGAACATCTTCCGGATACCGGAAATATCTATGTTCAGCACCCTTTGTGCAAACCTGGTGGTCATAGCATCCCCCTTACTCGATATTGGTATGTCTTGATTTGAGATCAGCTTCCGATGCACCTGTTATGTAAATGAGCTCCGCGATCACCGCATCAAGAAAAACGCTGGCAGAGGTCTCAAAAGAAGTACCCAGCGGCGTGAGGTATGTGTATTCACCGCGCATGTGGCGTTCCAGATAGCCGCCGACGTCATCCTTAGTCCTTCCGGGAAGCACTACTGCAACATCAGCAAGGTTGCCCAGTTTTGAATCCTTGTTGGAGGTTATCGCTATAACGGTAGCACCTATATCCTTGGCAACTTTCCCAAGGTCTGATACAGAGCGGGTCTGTCCTGAGCCAGATATAGCAACTACAGCATCCTCTGTGCTGACAGCAGGAGTGGTTGTTTCACCTACCACGTGGGAAGAAAGCCCAAGATGCATGAGCCTCATGGCAAAGGCTCTCCCGACCAGGCCGGACCTTCCCGCACCCAGTACAAATATACGCCTTGCCTTCAGGAGCGCCGCAAGCATCTGCTTGATGGACTCGTCATCGAGTTCTTGTGCAACCCTTTCAAGGTGATGGGCCATAAGCAATATAGAGGATTTAAGATGATAACATTCTGTACACTCACTAGTATTTTCTTCTGCCATAATAAGGAACACCTCACAAATCGATCTGATCAATCATAATGTTTGTCTTTCACATCTTCCTTATAGTTGATGTTTTTTATCTTCCAGCCTTCGATGCTGCTGAGCTCCTCATACAGGCGCATGATGTCAGAGTCATCGCCGGTCCAGTAGCAGTCCACGACGATGTCCTCCTTCTTAAGTCCTCTGCTTATCGAGCTCGCAAGAGCAAATAAAGCTTTTTTGCTTGCGAAAGGAATGTTAAACGTTGTCCTGTATCCATCTTTTGACCTTGCATAGGATACCAGTACATACCCGTTGCTCTCATAATCCGTGATCTCATCGAAATCACAGACCACTTCGAGCTCATGCACGGCTGATTGATCGATCCCGGACATGCCAAGGAGTATCTGGCCAATCACAATGTCGGGCACCTGGCGCCCGAACCATATAGAGATTTTACCGTATGTACATACCACATTCACATCATCCCTTCCCATTTCAAAGGAAGACAGGGAAAGATGAGGAGATATCAGAGTTCCTTTGTCTTCTTTTATCCGCATTAAATTCACGCAATTATTTATGTGTCGAGATGAGAGCACTTATCATGTTGCGATCTTTCCTGAGAGTCTTTAGCTGGTCCGCAGGCCCTATCACCGTCAATCGTGACTTGATGGTGTTCTTCTTTAAGAGCCTTCCGAAAATAGATGTGTCCACTTCGGCAGGATAACTTTCCATCTCTATACCCGAGAAACCATCCGGCTCGATAAGTGTCATAGTCATTTCAATGAGGCTTGCTTCCTCCGCGGGGCTTAAACCCTTCTCAAGGACAAGGATCTTACCTTCCCTGACCTCATCGATAATGAACCTGACCTTTTCAACAGGTGCCATTTCTGCAAGCCTGTGCTCTGAGATAAGATCCATCTGAAAACCCTGCATCATGCTCACCCAAACCTCTTTGCAATCTCTTCATATAAAGTATCTATGTTCTTTCCTTCAAGGGCAGATATGGACACCATCGGATGTTGAGGGAACGCATCCCTGATCGTCGAAGCGGATGCATTTGGCAGGTCCACCTTATTGGCTGCTATAAGGAGGGGAAGATTGCGGGCTTCCATGTTGCCTATAACTGTGACATTGACCTGCGTGAAGGGATCTTCTGTTGCATCCATTACAAGAATGACACCATCAAGGTTATCGAGCCATTTGACAGCTTCTATGACACCCTCGGTAGCTTCTTTTGCGCGCCTCTTGGATTCATTCTCATCCATGCCCTGTTCCATGAACTCATGGAAATCGATCTTTGTGGCAAGTCCGGGAGTATCTATGATATCAAGGGTGATTGAACCGCCGTTGGCCTTTATGGTCACACCTTCCCTGCGTCTTGCACGTCTTGTTTCATGGGCGATATGGGAGACTGAGCCCATGGCATCTCCTGTCCAGTCCCTGAGGATCCTGTTTGCAAGAGTGGTTTTACCTGCATTTGGGGGACCATATATTCCAATACGCGCATTCTGCTTTTTGAATACTTTCTTAAAGAGGTCTGCAAAGTTCCTTCTTATCTTTTTTATTACACCCATTCATTCCCTCCAGAGGTGGATGACTCGAATTTTTCGAATGTTTTTCTACTATAAACAATCATTGGAATATAATTGTTATTATATGACTGTAGCAATAATAGTTACCAGAGGTTGCTGGCAATTACTTTAGTCTTGCCATTGAAGAATTGATAGCGATTTCCGCCACATTTGCACCGTAGTCAGCAGTCCTGTCAATACTGTCCACTACTATACCTAGGGCAACTATGGTTTCATGGGATTCAAGCTTAAGGCTTGCCTCATTGAGCCGGGTCAGCAGTGGTGCCATTTTTGCAACCCTATCAATAACCTGGTTGGCAAGATCTACATCAAAACCATATAATGAATCGATAGCATCTTCCACGATCTTTCTTGAGAGGTCGCTTGTCTTTTCGATCATATCCATTATATCATCCGGTATAGGATGCTTTAAAGAGAATGTTACCCTGGCAATCTTGCGTGCATGGTCAGCGATGCGCTCAATAGGACCTGCCGCCATCCTGAGATCGTGGTACTCGTCTATCGACGCTTCCGAAACATCAGGGAGCTTGGCACCCCTTAGAACTGCACGATATTGTTTTGCAGTCAGAAGGAACAAACGGTCTACATCGTCGTCCCTGTGGTCAACGTCTAGTGCCAGGTCAGTATCGAGGGTCTTGATAGCCCTTATAGCATCCATGTGCATGGAATTTGAGATGAGGAACATTCTCCGCACGCTTTTTTTGATGGATATCTCGTCGGGATTGAGCAGATCCTGAATAACCACTTTCTTTGCAGTTTCCTCTATGATCTCCGGACCGATAAGCTTGTAGCACATTTCCCGGATGATGCTCTTCTGATCCGAAAGGATGCGATCGGCTTTGATCTCGATAATGTCAGAGCCTACAAGATAGGCAGCTATGATGTCGCGCTTGAGGACATCACCCATTCTTCCGGTTACATCTATCTGGCATTTTTTTACAGGAGGGGCATCATGGACCGGGTCGATCACTAGTTTCCCATCAGGTTGCGGATACAGGCTAACCCTGCTGCCAGTTTTGATCCCTACTTTATCCGCCCATGGCTTTGGAAGGGAAATAATATATGTGGAACCACCCGTTTGCTGAACTTTTCTCGTCTCTATTATAATCCCTCATAATAACCTTGATTTTGACGAATATATAGAATATCTCGTAGTATATATAGGTGCCCTTTTGATGGCGAGAACAATATATAATAAAAGCAATTATTATATATCATGCCGCAGATAAAAATCAGTCCGCATGAAGTGCCGTTACTGAGGAAGTTATTGCCATTGATCTGTCTCGCAGTCCCATGGGAACTCTATTTCTACACCAGCACTTATTCAAGCGGATGGGGCATCAAGTTATCAGTCCTGTATGCCAATTTTGATTACCAATATGGCACGCTCTTCGTAGATGTGACCAGGCAGCTATCCATGCTCTCCTATGGAGGATTATTACCGTCTGTAAGGACTCTTGCGTGGTTTATGGCTTCCATACTTTGTATCATGCTTGTATGTTACGAACTCAGCAGAGATCAGCTGGATTTTAAAATCAGCACAAGAACCACAGGAATAGTGCTTATTGGCTGCGGTTGCCTCACACTGGCAAGCTCGATGGCAGTGTGGAACGATTCTTTTCGAACCATTCCCTTGGCACCCATCTTTTTTGGGCTCTCTGGGTACATCATTCTACGTGCGAAAGAATGGAGTCAAAGATAATTGCTGCCAGTGAGTGATCATGAGAGGAGGATGGACTGCGGCGTCAGCAGAGGACACTGTAAGAACGGGTTTCGACCATAACTTCAATTTCACTCACTTCAGAACTCCTTCCAGAGAGGATTAAGAGAGCGATGGACTTCCAACCGAGGAAAATAGTTACGCTCCCCCCATCATCAGATCCAATGCCTGAAACTTCCCTGATCAGGGATAGGAGATTATCTGAGAATCGGGTGGTATTGGCTTTTTCATTGAAACTGATCGATTCAAATATAAAGTCCATGATTTTGGGGAAGTCTGAACAGAGATTATCAAATATCTCGTTTTTCCATGAGAGGTACAAACTCAGTCCATGGGAATTAAACCAGTAGCATGAGTCACTTGTTTCATTAAAATAAGTGGGGCTGCAGCCCAGATTCGAAAAAGTATTAACTAAAGGATGAGCATGCCCCATTTTTCCTCCACAAGGATCACACCTAAACGATATAATATCAGGGTCGTTTTTAACATAATTCATAAGCATGACAATCGTATTTTACTTGTTCATAAACTAAGAGAGGCATGATAATATTATGCCAGTCGGTAGTTGTTTTTTGAAGTATATATATTAGCCTTGGACTAAGATTAGTACGATGATATAATATAGATTCGAAATATAACGCAGCACATATGTTGGAGAACAGGATATTTACAGAGGTTTTATATATAACAACCTATATTTATTAGGCTGTGAGGAGTAGTTGCTTTTTTATATATATTAACCCAGTTTCTGTTAGTGAAAAATAGAGACTGTTGGGGCTTCAAAGTTTTAAAGGCAATCAAACTTTATTTTTGTCGTATAAGCTTATAGTAGGAAAATAATATTGAGCAGTTTTTGAAGATTTAGTGCTATGAGTTCGAATAGCACATTAAAACTACCAGGTTTTGGAGTAAGGAATTATGAACAAAAAAGTTTTCTGCCCCATACAGATTTAATAGCAACTTTTAACCTGCTAAAGAGTTCAGTACTTGTTTCAGTATCTGGTGCATTGCGGATATATATTGCCTTCCTCTTGATACAGGCGCAGTATATTGTTTTGCACTGCATCGCAGGGGGATTGATAATATATTCTGTTTACACCCTGGACAGGGCAATGGACTCCGAAGAAGACGCTGTCAACAGGGCAGAATTAAGAGGGGCTTCTAAAAAATTCACTCTTTTTATTTGCCTGGTATGTTTTGTTGCAGGAGCGTTCATTCTTGCTAGTGACGGCTTGCTGACAATTGCATTCCTCCCTCTTGTGACAGGTTACCTGTATACAAAAGGCCTTGTTATCGGCAACTTGAAGATCAAGCTCAAAGGAGGCATGGGAATAAAGAACACGGTAGTAGGACTTACCTGGGGAGCATTCATCGCAGGGATCGCAGGCCATAGTGCACAAAGCTCTACAGCGACCCTTATAGTATTTCTTTTCTTTGGAATGAAGCTGTTTGTCAATTCCACTATCTATGACTTTAAAGATATAAAGGGGGACTCCCTGGCAGGCATCAACACACTTCCTGTAAGCCTTGGTGAAAGCAGGACCAGGAAGTTTATCTTTTGCATGCACATCACATCGCACTTTATATTGTTATTCTACCTCCTGAAAGGAACAATAGGTTTTGAGCCAATCATCCTGTTCTACAGCTTGATCGCAGGCATAGTGAGCATCCTCAGTTTCACTCGATCAGTAGATACAGAGAGCAGTAAAAGAAGAGCAAAGCGCCTTTTTGTAGTGGACGGGGAATCAGGGTCGATAGTGGGGCTCAGGGCCATCAGCGGCCTGATAGCGTGAAATGCAGCGCTAAATGGAAGTCACCTGACGGGACATACCTTTGTAGTGTTCAAAAAGATCATTTCCCCATTTAAGCGCTGAACTTTCATAACCTACCAGATCATTGCGGGGGTCATAGGAGCCGTTTGCATAGAACAGGGATAGCGAGAAGAAATAGTCAGTTACCACAAAAGCAAGCCTGACATCATCGATAACGTAAAGTTTCGAGTAAGGAGAATCCAGAAATACTTGCAGTTTGTCCCTGTGTTCAGACACGACTTTGGAAAAGACTTTTTCTGTCAGCACAAGTTCTGCAGGGGTTTTGCTTTTGGCAAGGCCGACAAAGAAATCAGGATAAGTAGGGATAAATATAGTTGAAACTCCTTTGAGGGTACTTGACTTTGAAAGGTTTTCCCGGAATACCTTATGTGATTCATATATATTCTCAAGCGGATCTGCAACAACTTCGCATTTATCCAGGTCTGCCAGCCTTTCAAGCAGGAACTGGGGGATATCGTCCACCAGATGCTCTGACCAGAAAGACTCGTTCCTCTCTATGGTGTCCAGCATGTCGAGAAAGGGTCTATAATGTTTTGCTATTGCCCTTCCAATCGGTGTTATTTGATAGTGCTTATCAAGTCTGATGATCAGGTTGGCAGCTTCCATCTCCTTGATCCGGGGAGAGATCTCCGGAGAAGATACATTGAAGTAGTCCCTTATTTCCGAGAGGGTCCGGGGGCTGTTTTCAAGCAAGAATAGGATATCCTTCCTTTTTTCGGAAAAGGTCAATATACTAAGCAATCCTTTTGATTTCACTGCAATCACACTGCGCCTTCACGGAGATATAAGTTAAGACAGGATATCAAAAGCCCTGTATTGAACCATCTAGGCCTAATAATTTATAAATGTTGTCGCCATAAAAAAAATTATAAGACTTTCTAAGCCTGCTTTTTTGAACACAACCCGATATAGAAATTATTTAGCAATTATAAATAAATCATTGAAGGCGTTCGGAGTCCCAGGTTACCAGGACTCTTTAAACACTGATCGCAATTCAATGCAGGAAGTGTCTCATCCCGGTGAACACCAGGGATACACCAAGCCTGTCAGCAGTTGCGATAACTTCATTATCCCGGATGGAACCGCCCGGTGACAGGACATACATTATGCCGCTCTCAGCGGCGTGCACTATGCTGTCGTCAAATGGGAAGAAAGCATCCGAAGCCATCACACACTTCGAGAGCACCTTCCGGCAGTAGTCTTCAAAGGGAATTCCCGGTTTGTCACGCTCATAGATCACCGCAAGATTCTCCCTGGCTTTGGTAGCTGCCAGTTTCCTTATAGAGTCAACCCTGTTGGGCTGTCCGGCACCCATGGAAAGCATCATGTAACAGCCTTCTGCATATTCATAAGCCAGAGTAACTGCATTGGATTTCACGCATTTGCATGCATGCATGCTGAATTCCGAGAGGGAACGCAGGTCTTCCGGGAAAGGTGCCTGCGTTACACAATCCCATTTCTCGTATATCCCTATGTCACGTGCTTGCTTGAGCATGCCACCAACGATATATTTATACATATTGTCAACAGCAAACGCTTCGTTGAACGAGGGAAGTTCAAGCAGCCTGAGATTTGCGCTTTTCTTTTTCAGATAGTCAAGTGCATCATGCTCAAAACCGGGAGCAAGGATGATCTCGACAAATTTGCCGTTGAGGAACTCAGCGGCTTTAAGGTCAAATATAGTATTGGTGCAGATAATACTGCCAAAAGCGGATATCGGATCTCCATCCCACGCTGCCTGGAGAGCCTGGAGAAGAGTGTCACCTGTGGCAAGCCCGCAAGGGTTATTGTGCTTGACTATGGCAACAGCCGGCTTGCTATGACCTAGTTCCTTCACAGTCTGCAGGGAATTGTCGGCATCGATATAATTGTTATAGGACAGGTCTTTACCATGCAGCTGCCTTGCGTTTGCAAGAGAAGGTCCGGTCACTCCCACCTCTTTATAGAACTTCGCATCCTGGTGCCAGTTCTCACCATATCTGAGAGTCACACCGCCGTTAAAGCTCATCCGCAGGACTTCTTCACCAAGCAGTTCCTTGCTAAGATAGGTGTCTATGGTTGCATCATAATCCGCAGTGTGCCTGAAAGCCTTCACGGCCAGATGTTCACGGGACTTCTGAGAAACCATCCCGCTGGAGCGCAGTTCCTTGAGGACATGGCCATAATCCCCCGGATCGCATATAACAGTAACAGAACGGTAGTTCTTAGCTGCCGAACGCAGCATTGCAGGTCCACCGATGTCTATGTTCTCAATAGCTTCATCAAGCAGGACACCTTCTTTTGAAACGGTTACCTCAAAGGGATAGAGATTCACCGCGACCAGGTCAATGAGTTCGACACTCACTTTCTGGGCTTCGTTCATGTGGTCGTGATCATCACGCATACAAAGGATACCGCCATGTATCAGGGGATGAAGAGTCTTTACCCTGCCTCCCATCATCTCCGGAAAACCGGTCACCTCTGAAACATCAGTAACACTTACACCTGAATCACGCAGCATGCGTGCAGTGCCACCTGTCGAAATGATCTGTACGCCGAGTTTTTCAAGACCTCGAGCAAAATCTACAATTCCGGTTTTATCAGAAACGCTGAGCAGTGCCCTTTTTAGCAAAAAATCACCGTATGAGATTGGAGGCTATCGTGTATAAATATTATGGTCAGTCCCGGTGAAAAAAGAAAAAGGTCAGGAATTGAACCTTACCACGGGACATACATCGATGCATTTTCCACAGCAAGTGCAGCCTTCCGCTATAACAGCCACCCCTTTGATGATCCCGATCCTTCCCTTAGGACATTTACCCACACAAACACCGCATCCGCTGCACTGCAGTGCCCGACGTACAGATAACTCAACTTTACGCATGAGTGAGCGCGCCTTCTTATCAGTATCACTGCGCGCTGTCACTGTCCCTGAAGCAAATACCTGAGCCCGGTCCTCGCCCTGGAGCAGGGAAACTGCACCTTCGATATAAGCTGCCTTACCGACAGTCTCAAGCATGGAAGTCTCTTCCAGTTTCTCAAGATCAATGGCAACATTAAAACTGCCCTCAGCTGAGATGCCACCCTGTTTGCACGGCCTGTATCCTGATGTGACCGTAAATGTCAGTGTCCCTGATGCATCACTCCGGGGTATTATGTTTATCCCTTTCTTGGTTGCCAGTTCCTTCAGCTGGGGAGGCAGCTTCTTCCAGCGCCACAGCCCGTACTCCACCCACTGTTCCGACAGGCCCATGCGCTTTGCATAAGAAAGGAGGTAGTCACTCAGTTTCTTCTCCAGTTCCGGATGAGTTTCCTTGAGCCTGTAAAGGTCAGCCAGTGAACAAGAAGGGCATAGCCAGCAACCTATCCTGTCAAAGCCTCTCTCGTAAAGAGGATTGTAAGGCAGATGGTTCTTGAATATGTACAGCCAGACATGCATTGCCGTCCAGTTCTGGATGGGAGCCGCAGCTACCTGATTGCTTACCCAGGGATTCTTCCAGACACTCTCACTTTTTGCACGTGTATCAGACTCATACTTCCTCTGGCCCAGGAATGTCAGGCATCCGTCATCATAGCTGTCATCTATTATCTGAGTGATGGGACCGAGTTTGCAGACCTTGCAGCACCATCGGGCTTCTACGCTGGGGGGTCCGAAATTGACAATGGAGTCCCAGAAAGCATTTCCTGAACTTATAGATCTCAGAGGTTTACCATATAGTTCCGCCACCTCAAGGGCATTCTGCACTGTTTCAGGAAACTCAATACCCGTATCAGCGAACATGAGTTCATAGTCATCCATGCACTCGCTCACAAGGTGCAGCACAGCCAGACTGTCCTTTCCCCCGGAATAAGATACGGTTACCTGACGGTCTATCGAGGATGCCACATTCTTTATGAAACTCCGTGAGCGCTCAGCAAAGTCCTCAATGTATCTTTCATTTGCAGCCACTACATCGTCCCAGGTCCGGCCGCCTGCAGGGACTGATACATCTGCCGGGATTTCCTTGGTGCGTACTTTTACTGCAACACCCTTACCCCTTTCAAGCATTCTGGCACCGGACATACGGGCTCTGCCTGTTGCAAGTAATTTCCCGTCACGTGTAAGTACTACGACCTCATCAGTCTCCATAATCCCGGGGTCTGCATCGAATACTCCCGGAGCAAGCACACTGGCACCTTCCAGGATGAACTTTTCTGCGCCCCGGTCTATGACAACCCAATTTCTTAGATTAGAATAGTCCCTGCCGTCGAATATGCGTCTTGCACCGGCAATCCTCAGAAGCAGGGTCCACCGGAGAGATTCCAGCTCGAACCGGATATTCCCCACTACATCGCCGTCGACTATAATCTCTTCCATCCTGTCATCGTAAGGAGATTTGTTCAATACGACCACACGGTCTTCTGTAAAGAGAGGAGCATTGAACTGCTTCATAGAAACGGAATTGATTAGTCCAATCTCATATCCAAAAGCGGGCCTGATATCCCCGGGAGGTGTTATGGTCACCTGCCCTGCATTACTTCCGCAGGAGCACTTCTTTCCAAGTACAGGCACATTACATGAGGGGCACCAGTGAAGGAGCAGTTCACCAAGATACAAAGGTTTTGACATCGTGCAACCTGATTATTTAAGAATTAAATACTTTTTGGATATATCCTGCATCTCAAAAGAATTTGGAGGCAAGAGAGGACTGCACATTGCACATACTGTAATAAGCGCATTTATCGCACAGTGCGCTTTCTTTTTTGTCAGGCATGGAGCCTTCCTTGATCTTGCGGACCTTTGAGAGCACATTCAACACCTGCCTTCTATCATCGGAGCGGATGTTCATACGCCGGATATGACCTTGTCTTGCATAGGTTGCAATACCAGACCTTACGACAGAAGCGTTGGACTCTTCCAGGAGCAGAGCAAGAGATGTCAGATGCAGCCTGTCATTGGCCCACAGGCCATTTTCAGGACACTTTCCGGTCTTGATAATCACAGGAGAAAGAACACCATCGACATTTGCAGTGCCACTTGGTATGCCGCTAAGATCGAGCCTTTCAGATTTAAATAATGAGCCTGGCTGAAAGGAGGATAGCTGCCGCATCATCCCTGAGCCGTTTTCATCACGCTCCAGGGAAAGAAGGTTATCCCCCAGTTGCCTGAGGCCTGCCAGAACGTTGTTTGCCGCCTCCTCTATTATATGTGCCGGCACATCTTCCAGTTCTGCAGCATATATCAGCAAAATTTCCCCGGACGCCTGGGATAGCAGCGACTGAAGAGCCTTAAAAAACTCTTCGTCTTTTGACGAATACGCTTTCAACAGTTCAGGATAGGACATTCCCATTTCTTTGAGGATAAGGTGCTCAACGTAAGAAGCAGTGACCTGCGAGGAGATGTTTTTCTCACGGGAGGCATAATATACTTTCCTGGGACAGGAGAGATACAGGACAAGTTCCGAAACATTTACACCGGTTTTGTGCTTTTTAAGAAACATATTTTTATAGAGGATATAGAGCATAATATATATAATCAGATGATTTGATTCTGTGTAGAAAGTTTGTATTCGTCAATTGACGAAAGCCTATTCGTTAAATATATATGTGAATCTATCCTTAGGAAAGTGAAGCATGAAGGAAGAAGAATCGCACGGAATAGTCCGCCAGCGTCTGGCAGAAAAGATGGCAGGCGAGATTACCTTGTCCGAAAAACCTGGCGAGGCGTTAAAAAAATGGCGGTTAAACTTTGAGATTGCCCAAACAGACCTGTCTGGCTATCTGGGAGTGTCACCTTCGGTCATCAGCGACTATGAGAGCGGCAGGAGAAAATCCCCCGGCACCCTTATAGTGAGCAGGATAGTTGGGGCTCTGCTTGAGATAGAATCCCAGCGGGGAGGACAGAAGATTCATGCTTATGAAGGGATGCTTTTTACTGAGAAGACATCAAAGGCCATCTATGCCACTTACGAGTACACTTTTCCAATTCAGGTGGCAAAGCTTGCAAGCCTTATAGAAGCCGATATAGTACACAAGGGCATTGAGAAACCATTGTATGGATTTACTGTCGTTGACAGCAAAAAAGCCATCCTAGAACTTTCCTCCCATGAGTTCCAGAAACTCTATGGATGGAGCACGGAACGTGCAATGGTATTTACCAAGGTGACCACCGGTAAATCGCCGATGGTAGCAATCAGGGTCACCAATCTCAAGCCCGGGGCTGTGGTCATGCACGGCCTGCGCGGGAGCGAGGTACACATGATGGCAAAGAAAATGGCCGAGATAGACAGGATTCCCCTTCTTGCAACGACAATGGATATTGACGAAATGGTAGCTGCACTGAAGAAATACAGTGAGTACCATGTTATGGAATAAAATTAAAATGGTGTAAAAATGAGCGTAGGGATAGTCTCATATGGTGCCTATATTCCCCGATATAGGATAAAATTAGAAGACATCGCCAAAGTATGGGGAGACGATGCGGAAATATTAAAAGCAGGATTAATGGTATTTGAAAAATCATTTCCCGATGTGGATGAAGATACAGCTACCATGGCAGTAGAAGCTGCAAGGTCGGCTGTAAACAGGGCGGGTCTCGATGCACAGAGAATAGGTGCAGTGTATACCGGCTCAGAAAGCCACCCATACGCTGTGAAGCCCACAAGTACAATAGTTGCCGAGGCAGTGGGTGCTACACCTGTGCTGACAGCTGCAGATTTTGAGTTTGCCTGTAAAGCAGGTACCGCTGCTATCCAGGCATGCATGGGTCTTGTTTCCTCAGGCATGATAGACCTTGGCCTGGCGATAGGTGCGGATGTCGCCCAGGGAGCACCCGGAGATGCACTGGAATATACTGCAGCCGCAGGCGGCGTGGCCTATGTCATAGGCAACAAGGAATCGGAACTTGCAGCAATAATAGAAGATACATACTCGTTCACAACGGACACTCCTGACTTCTGGAGGCGTGAAGGCATGCCATATCCGGAACATGGAGGACGCTTCACAGGCGAACCCGGTTACTTCAAGCATGTCACCAATGCTGCAAAAGGACTCATGGAAAAAATAGGTACAAAACCTGATGACTATGATTTTGCTGTGTTCCACCAGCCAAACGGGAAGTTCCCTTCACGTGCAGCCTCAATGCTTGGATTCAGCAAGGAACAGATCAAGCCTGGCCTTGTGGTCCCAAGACTCGGGAACACTTATTCAGGCTCCTGCATGATGGGAATAGCAGCAACACTGGACCAGGCAAAACCAGGAGATCGCATATTTGCAACCGCCTTCGGTTCCGGTGCAGGTGGAGACGCCTTCAGCATAACGGTCACCGACAGGATAGAAGAGATCCGCAATAATGCACCCAAGGTAGAAGAGCTTCTTGCAAATCCGATATATGCGGATTATGCAAAGTATGCAAGGCATAAAGGGAAAATAAAATTAGCGTGAGGTGTGAAGATGAGAGAAGTAGCGATCATTGGTGTGAAGAACACACTATTTGGCGAACAGTGGGACCGCTCTTTCAGGGATCTTGTTGTGGAAGCTGGTGTCGGTGCCGTTGAGGATGCAGGCGTTGCAGGTGAGAAGATAGACTCCATGTTCGTCGGGAACATGAGCGGCGGACAGTTCGTCGAGCAGGAACACATCGGAGCACTCATAGCTGACTATTCCGGCCTGGCAAAGAATCTGCATGTACCTTCCACACGTGTGGAAGCTGCATGTGCTTCCGGAGGACTGGCTTTGAGGCAGGCCATCTGTGCCGTAGCATCAGGAATGGACGATATTGTCATTGCCGCAGGCGTGGAGAAAATGACAGACGTACCCGCATCCAAAGCATCATCTGCCCTGGCGGCAGCAGCTGACAGGGAATGGGAAGGCATCATGGGAGCAACTTTCCCGGGTCTGTACGCCATGATAGCAAGGATGCACATGCACAGGTATGGCACTACAAGCGAACAGCTTGCAGAGGTTGCAGTCAAGAACCATTTCAATGGCCAGTTCAACCCCATTGCACAATACAAGAACAAGATCACAGTAGAGACGGTGCTAAACTCAATAATGGTGGCAGACCCTCTGCGCATCTTTGACTGCTCACCCATTACCGACGGCGCATCGGCCGTGATATTGGCACCTGCCGATATTGCACACGAATACACTGACACCCCGATATATGTAAAGGGAACAGGACAGGCAAGCGATACCATTGCGCTCCATGACCGCAGGGACATCACGACACTTGAAGCCTCTGTGGTTGCAGGCAGGCGCGCTTATGAGATGGCAGGACTGGGACCCAAGGATATAGATCTTGTAGAGGTCCATGACTGTTTCACCATCGCTGAAATATGTGCCATCGAAGACCTTGGCTTTGCAAAGAAAGGCGAAGGCGGAAAAGTGACACAGCAAGGCGAGACTGCTATTGGGGGCAGGATACCTGTTAACACTTCCGGAGGTCTCAAGGCCTGCGGACACCCTGTGGGTGCAACAGGCATCAAACAGGCTGTTGAGATAGCCCAGCAGCTCCGTGGAGAAGCAGGCAAGCGCCAGGTTGATGGTGCAGAGATCGGAATGACCCACAATGTGGGTGGCTCCGGTGCAACTGCTGTCGTACACATATTCTCAAGGAACAGGTGATCACGATGTCAGTACCGAGATTTTGGAGAAAACAGATAGCTAGATACAATCTGGTTGGTACGTACTGCAAGGCATGCAACGAATATTTCTACCCCCCGCGTAACTTATGTCCCACATGCAGGCGTGAAGGGGAGATAGGTGAATTCAAGTTCAACGGTAACGGGGAACTGGTGACCTATACTGTCATCCACGCAGCAGCAGAAGGCTTCGAGGGACAGACTCCCTACGTGCTTGGCATCGTCCAGCTCGAAGAGGGACCAAGGCTCACAAGCCAGATAGTCGGTGACCCCAAAGAGATGCACATCGGCCTGAAGGTCAGACCGGTGTTCAGGAGGCTCGGACAGAGCGGTGAGCGCGGTATGATCTATTACGGTACCAAATTCGTTCCGGCATAACATGATAGAGATAGAGGTCAAGGTCCGTGCCGGCCACCGGCAGGTAAAGGACGCACTTGAGAATATGGGTGCACGTTCAATAGGTGTCGAGAAACAATCCGACACCTACTACAACGCCCCGCACAGGGACTTTGCAATAACTGACGAAGCTTTGAGGATACGTTGTGTTAACGGTGCATCCGTGCTTACCTATAAAGGTAAGAAACTGGACACCGTATCCAAGACCCGCGAGGAATTCGAGACTGCCGTTGAAGGGGATACAACCCGTAGCATCCTTCTTTCTCTTGGGTTCACACAATCAGGGCATGTCCGCAAGTCCAGGGAGATCTACAGGTATCAGGATTTCATCATCTGTCTTGACACAGTAGAGACACTTGGGGAATTCGTAGAGGTAGAACTAATGGCTGACGATGATCATAGTTCGAACCTGGAGTTTCACAGTAAGCGCATTTTTGACTTTTTAGAAAAGATAGGCATTCACGAGAGCGAATCCATCAGGACATCATATCTTGAGATGATGCTTGAGAATTAGAATCAAATAAAAATATTGACGGGGAATGCCCGTCAATAACTTCTTTATCCACATATCTATCTTATACAGGACCCTGGCCCCATTTCCTTATCCGTTGTCAGCAGAGTAACATTCTCTCCTAGTTCCGCTGCAAGGATCATTCCCTGGGATTCCACACCACATAGTTTCACGGGTTTTAGATTGACAAGCACATTAACTGTCTTTCCGACCATATCTTCGGGCTTGTAATACTCGGCAAGGCCCGCAACGACCTGTCTTGGAGATTCGTCACCGATATCGATCATGACACGCAGGAGCTTGTTGGATTTCTTTATCTTTTCCGCAGAGATGATCTTCCCTACCCTGATATCCAGTTTAGCAAAATCATCGTAATCGATGGGTGGTTTATACTCTGCAATGGTTTCGATTTTGCCTGACTCCTTTGCCATGGCCACCTTTACACGCTGTGAGAGGATCTTGTCCATCTCTGTTATCCGGTCATCCTCGACCTTGGTGAAAAGGATCTCCGGCATCTTCAGTACAGTACCGGCTTTCACAGGGACGGTCGCCTCATCATAAGTTGCAGTGTGCACGTCCGTCTCCATGCCTATCTGTGTCCAGGCCTCTTCCATCCTGCCAGGGAGCACCGGTTCAAAGAGCAGTATGAGTGCTTTTGCTATCTGCACACAGTTCCTGATGACCTTTCCACATGCTTCACGGTCCTCTTTAATGAGCTTCCAGGGCTCGTTGGACTGGAAGTAGGAATTACCATATGACGCCAGTGCCATTGCAGTGTCAACAGCCTTCTTGAACTCGTATTCATCCGTTGCCCTGGAGACCTCGTCGATAGTGAGCTTAATCTGCTCCATTGTTTCCTGGTCGATATCTCCCGCAGGGATCTCCCCGAAGTTCTTGTATGCAAAAAGAAGGTTCCTGTAAAGGAAATTGCCGAAAACACCCACAAGTTCGGTGTTTATCTTATCCTGGAAGATCTTCCATGAGAAGTTGACCTCTTTGGTATGGGAGGTGTAGCTTGCAAGGTAATATCTCAGAAGGTCCGGATGGAAGCCATGGTCAAGGTAATCTTCCTCAACCCACACCACATAGCCGCGACTTTTTGAGAACTTCCTGTCCTCTATCTTGACCATGCCTGACGCCACAACCGCAGAAGGCTGGCTGTAGTCAGCACCTTTCAGCATAGCAGGCCAGAAGATGCAGTGATGGTAAATGATATCCCCGCCGATGAAATGCACTATGGGGCAGTCTCCTTTCCAGAACTTCTCCCAATCCCCATTGCTGGCCTTTGCCCACTGCTCTGTGAACGCCATGTATCCAATCGGAGCATCTACCCATACGTAGACCACCAGGTCATCGTGTCCTGGGAACCTGACACCCCATTCGAGATTCCTGGTGATGCACCAGTCGGTTAACTCCTGCTTAACCCAGCCGATGGCGTAGTTCTTCGCATTTAGCGTCCCTCCCAGTTTATCCAGGTGTTCAAGCAGGAAATCCCTGAAATCTGAAAGCCTGAAGAAGAAGTGCTCCTGCTTCCTGTATTCTGCAGGACCTTTGCAGGTGATACATAAAGGCTCCCTGAGCTCCCCCGGTTCAAGGTGCTTGCCGCAGCCCTGATCGCATTCGTCCCCGCGGGCCTCCTTGCCGCAGTTGGGGCATATGCCCTGCACATACCTGTCAGGCAGGAAACGATCACATTTGGGACAGTAGGCTATCTCAATGGTCTTCGGATATACATATCCCTTATCGATCAGCCTGTTCACAATGTCCAGTGTACGGTTGTGGTTCTCCGGGTCATCGGTGGTGCCAAAAGCATCGAACATGACACCCATTTTTTTGAAGATCTCATCGAAATGCGCATGGTATTTCTGAACCAGCTCCTTTGGCGTGATGCCCAGTTCTTCAGCATTCACGACAATAGGTGTCCCATGGGTATCAGAACCACATATGAAGACGGCTTCCCTCCCGCTTTTCTTAAGGGACCTCACGTAGATATCTGCAGGGATGTATGTTCGCAGGTGCCCCACATGGGCCTTCCCGTTAGCGTATGGGAGCCCGCATGTGACAAGCACGGCTTTATCAGAAGGATTTGACATGTATTTTCTCCGTTATAGCAATATTAGTGAATATATCTCATGTTCATTGCCTGCCATTATAAAATATATTTCGCTTGCAAACCGCACAAGGTATTTTAATATCAAAGCTCATTTTACATGCAGGATGGAAATTACTGATGAGTGAAAAAGATCCTGATGGCATTGACAGTTCTTCGGATGATGTTGAATATCACACTTATCCTTATTCTTCCGGGGATACCGAGAAAGAAGACGGGAACCAGCAAAGAGCTTCTGAATCCCGTGGTGACAGTTCTATGGAAGACGCTGCTATCGTGGCAGAACCTCAAACCCAGACAAGGTCTGGGCAAATGGACAATTCCGGAAGATACGAGGAGAAAAAAGTATTCTCAGAAGATCTCTACACCGGCCAGGCGCCGCCTGTCAAGAAGAAAAGCCGCAAATGGCAATATATTGCTATCGTTGGTGTGCTTTTACTTATCATAGGGTCAAGCTTTGCCCTGATGCACCAGGCACTCAGCGGCGAACTCTACACATCAAACGACAAAGTTGCAGTCATCTATGTACAGGGAACACTGCTTACAAGCAGCATACCAGGCGGGCTTGGATACGCAACCTCAGAGGATATTTCAGCCAATATAAGAAAAGCTACAAATGATAAAGCCGTAAAAGCCATAGTCCTGCGCATCAACAGCCCTGGCGGTTCCTCAACAGCTGGCGAGGAGATCTATACTGAGGTAAAAAGAGCCAGTGAAAGTGGAATACCTGTAGTCGTATCCATGGGAGACGTCGCAGCCAGTGCAGCTTATCACCTTTCCGCACCTGCGGACCTGATAATCGCCAATCCTTCCACCATGACCGGAAGTATCGGTACTATATGGACATTCCAGAACAATTCAGGGTATTATGATCAGGAAGGGGTTGAGATCTACGTGGCAAAATCCGGCGAATTCAAAGACATGGGCGGCTCCTGGCGAGGGCTTTCGGACGATGAGAAAGAGTATGCTAACGAGGTGGTCCTGGAAGTATACGGACATTTCATACAGGACGTGGCAGACAGCAGGCGCATGAGTCTTGAAGATGTTAAAGACCTTGCAGACGGCAGGATATACACAGGACAGAAAGCAAAGGAACTGGGCCTGGTGGATGAGCTGGGAAATCTTTATTACGCCATTAACAGGGCTTCTGAGCTTGGGGGTATACAGGGTGAGCCGGTGGTTGTTTACATGAACAAGCCAACCCTTTCAAGCCTGCTCTTTGGCTCCGGGTCAGATACATCGGCAGTTGACCAGTTCCTGCACTATTATGATGAGAGTCCTTATGGACAGATAACCTGAGAATGCCCTTCACACCCTTTCATCTGGGACCGGCTTTTTTCCTCGGAGAGTTGTTCGAGAAGAGGGTCAATCTCATTTCCCTTCTTCTGGGGAGCATCATCATTGACGTGAGAGCCGCATACTGCCTGTTTTCAGGGTGCAGGCCACTGCATGGACCACTTCACACTTTTTTCAGTGCAACGTTAATTGCATGTATGCTTGCATGGATGGTATTCTCACAGAGACAGTGGCTGCAGAAGATTACTGAAAGATTAAGGATCGTGCAGACCTATTCATTTAAGTCAATATTGATGGGCGCACTGATAGGGACATGGATCCATGTATTGCTTGACTCTTTTCTTTATACTGACATCATTCCATTCTGGCCTTTTAGAGCTAATCCTTTGCTCGGGATGGCAGGACCGGGTGTCATATATCTGATATGCCTGCTGACCTTCCTTCCTGCTACAGGGATTTACTTCTACAGGTATTCGAAAAGAAACTGATGCGATGCCTGCAATATGCTGAGAACATCACTGCTTTGAATAACTCACTGCAGCTTCCCACATTCCCGGTACCTGAAGCAATCTGTTACATGGTCATTGACCATCCCCACCGCCTGCATGAATGCATAAATTATCTTGGGACCTACAAAGTTGAATCCTTTTTTCTTCAGGTCCTTGCTTATCTTTTCGGATAGATCGGTCCTTGCAGGGATTTCAGCCAGCGATTCCCAGGAATTCTGTATGGCTTTCCCATCTTTCAAAAAGCCCTGGAGATAATTGTCGAACGAGCCGAACTCATCCTTTACTTCAATGAACGCCTTTGCATTACTGACAGCAGAAAGCACCTTTCTCCTGTTCCTTATGATACCGCTGTCCTGCAGGAGCTCCTCGATCTTTGCTTCATCATAAGATGCAACCGCGTTGTAATCAAACCCATCAAAGGCTTTCCTGTAATTCTCCCTTCTTTTGAGGATAGTGTCCCAGCTAAGACCTGCCTGCGCTCCTTCGAGTATCAGGAACTCGAACAATCTTTGGTCGTCATGCTCAGGCACACCCCATTCATTGTCATGATATTCAGTTTCAAGTTCATTAGTTTCAGCCCATTCGCAGCGGATGTCCATATCTTCAAAAGAGTACCAATACCTTTTATATTTCTTCTTTCAAACCTTATCCGGATAAACTACAGGATTACGATGAATTGCTTATGAACGAGAGCCCCTTTGATATCTATGCTGATAAATATGACATGTGGTACGAAGAACATTATGCTGTCTATGAATCCGAGCTGGAAGCCATCAGGGAGCTGCTTCCTGCGGTCATCACCGGAAAAAGCCTGGAGATAGGCGCAGGCACAGGAAGATTCGCCTCTGCTCTGGGTATCAGTTATGGGCTTGACCCTTCCGGAAAGATGTTGAGGATGGCAGGAAAACGTGGCGTAGGCCCTATCAGGGGAGTTGCAGAACACCTGCCTCTAAAAAGCTCGTCCATAGGACTTGTGCTGATAGTCACATCACTTTGCTTTATGGATACGGAAAGGACACTCAGTGAGATATATCGCGTACTTGTTCCCGGAGGAGAGCTCGTTGTCGCATTCATAGAACGCAAAAGTTCCCTGGGAACAAAATATCACAGTGAGTCCAGCGAGAGTGACTTTTACAGAAAAGCTACATTCCACTCGGCCAGTGAACTGATAGAGGTTCTCAGAGAGCAGGGTTTCCATGGGCCTGCCACCAGGCAGACGCTGTTCAAACCTCTCTCTGAGATAAAAGTCTCAGAGAATCCTGAGAAAGGTTGTGGAAAAGGCTCTTTTGTGGTCATAAGGACAACAAGTATAAAGAAGAAATGAAGAATTCCCTTTGGAAAGAAAGGAAATTAAGAAGGGTTATCAGTATGAGTGGAACAGGCAAAGAGTTTATGGGGAGAACGAGGTTCCAGTACCTGGGCAGGTCGGACCAGTCACTGGGATATCCGCAACCCTCTCTGCAATTGGGAGGAAAAGGTGACTATCCAATAGTGGATCTGCCAGAGCCCGGAAAGATACCTGTCGATGTGACAGACCTTAGAAAGGCAATTGAAAGACGGACAAGCGTTCGCAGTTATTCACAAAAGCCACTTTCACTGGATGAACTGTCCTACCTGCTGTGGTGTACGCAGGGTGTGAAAGAAGTTGCAGGCAGTTCTGCAACTTTCAGGACAGTGCCATCTGCAGGTGCAAGACATGCCCTTGAGACCTACATCCTCGTCAACAATGTTGAAGGGCTGGAAAAAGGGCTTTACCACTTTCTTGCCATAGGTCACAAGCTGGAAAAAGTGAACACTTCTGTCCATATAGCCAGCCGGGTGAGAGCTGCCTGCCTGAACCAGAGTTTTGTAGAAACCAGTGCTGTCACCTTCATCTGGTCGGCGGTGGCCTACAGGATGAAATGGAGATATGGCGAGAGAGGATACCGGTACATGCATCTCGACGCCGGGCACGTGTGCCAGAACCTCTACCTGAGTGCCGAGTCCATAGATTGCGGTGCATGTGCCATTGCAGCCTTCCAGGACGAGGAGATCAACAGTGTGCTGGGAATCGACGGTGAGGAAGAGTTTGTGATATACGTGGCAACGGTGGGGAAAAAGTGAGAGATAAGGTGTCAGCAGAATACAAAGCTGCAATAAAGAAGCTGATGCAGATTCCAGGAGTTGGAAAGATGACCGCAGATGATCTCTGGAATCTAGACGTCCGTAGTATTGCAGACCTCAAAGACAGAGACCCTGAGGAATTATACCGGCAACTGTGCGACTATCAGGGAGTTCACGTGGACAGATGCATGGTCTATGTGTTCAGGTGTGCAGTCCATTTTGCTTCTAACCACGTGCATGACCCCGAAAAGCTCAAATGGTGGAACTGGAAGGACAGTCTGCTTAATGGTGATCCAGTTCTATCCCCAGATAGTCCCTGATTATGGCGAAAGCCATTGCAGGCGGGAATGCACCCACTTCCGTGATGATAAGATCTATGTATTCAGCCGGTGTAACATCGAATCCTGGATTTTTCACTTTCACGTTAGGCATCCCTTTCAGGAGCTGAGGGTCGATCACTTCATCTGCGGAGCGGTCCTCGATCTCAACCATCTCTCCTAGCAGGGTCCTGGGGCTGAACTTGTAGGTCTCGGCAGCGACTATCACATTCTTGCGGGCTTCCTGCGCTGCAAGGGCCAGCTGGGAAGTGCCTATCTTGTTGATGAGGGCACCGTTGACAGATATGGAATCTGCTCCCACGACCACAAGGTCCACCTCTTTCATGGTGAGCCTCACAGCAGAATCAACGATCAGCGTGGTGGGAATCCCGTGCTCGCTCAGCTCCCTGATCGTTATGAAACCCTGCCTGCGTGGCCTGGATTCAGTGGCTATTACCGATATGTCCTTGCCCTGGTCAAAAGCGGTCTTGATTATGGAAAGGGCAGCATGGGAGTTGCAGTGGGTCATGATGACGTCCCCGTCACGTATCCTCTCGGCACCTATCCTGCCTATCTTACCCAGTGCCTCGGTGGCATTCTTAATAAACGTATCAGAATTGCCAATGATCTCGTCAATGGCCTCACCCACATTCAGGGAAGTGTGCTTTTTCGTGAGCATGACGGCATTGGGCAGGGAAACAGCTGTCGGCCGCGTGTCCACAAGTGTCTTTGCGGCTTCTTCTATTTTTATGCTGAACTCCTCGATGTCCAGTGAAGCCAACGTCCTAGCATAGTCTCTCAATGCTGCAGATGCAGCAACAGCTATCCTCCCTGCACCCCTTATCTCCATTGAGCGTATCTTTTCTGCTGTGCTTAGTAGATCGTCCATGAATATAAGTGGAGGTCCAATGATTTATATTTAGCCTGTGAAAGCTGAAAACTCAGGGAAAAGAAATTCAGGAATGTCTCACTACAAATCTCGGGTTATATTGATGTATATTTTGTACATTAGACTATAGAGGATTTCGATAAACCCAGTCAACATTGCACTAAAATATAAATAATAGGCAAATAAATTAAGTACCATGGATGATTTAACTGATTTTGCCCTTAATGAAGAATATAAACGTCTTCAATCTGTTGGAGACAAGCTTGCAG
>NZ_JAUXNK010000006.1 GCF_030682845.1 Methanolobus sp.
GATGGCTATATCGATGCCTGGAACGCTTCTCCGAATACGATATCGGCAGGAACAGAGTGAAAGTCCGGAGATTCAGCTTCTGATGAACTACTATGATAAGCTCATGTTAGAGTATTACCGGGTCCTCAACAATGCTTGGAAGACCGAGATCAGAGATGCATCCAGACTTGCCATCAAGATGCTCAGTGACATGCCGAGAGCCGAGAAGCTCAATAAAAACGCTATAGATAAGCTTATGGGCATCATCAATACTCAGTTGGGAGATGACTTCGCTGCACTGGTTAATGAGCCCACCAAAGCGATAATAGACCGCTGTGTGTGATCAAAGACGATCAGATCGAATATGACTCAGAGATGAACCCGGTAGGCGTCTCAGGTGCACATACTCCATTTCCGCCTTTCCATTGGAAATGCAGGACTGTGACTGAACTGCTAATCTGAATAAGCAGATTGTTGATTAATCAATACTTGATCTTAGATAGTGTCGTCACGAGATTGACAAAATAACTACCCTGAAAATAATGGCATCGATTTTATTACAAGGGAGTTTGTTATGTCGAAAAGCTGGCGTAGACATGATATCACAGATCACACGTGGAAGTTACTTGAACCTCACCTTCCCGGCAGAAAGGGAGTCTGGGGAGGCGTTGCCCAAGACAACCGTCGCTTTATCAACGCAGTATTATGGATTCTCCGCACTGGAGCACCCTGGCGTGATTTACCGCCTGACTATGGGGATTGGAAAAACACACACCGTCGCTTTTGCCGTTGGCGCGACAAAGGCATATGGGAGAATCTTCTTGTGGTTTTCATCGATGAGCCTGATCTTGAATGGCTAATGATCGATGCAAGCCATGTCAAAGCCCATCAGCATGGCACAGGAGCAGTAGGCGGTAACCAGGATATGGGTCGCACAAAAGGGGGCTCAACACGAAAATACATGTGGCCGTGGATGCGCATGGCAATCCGGTCCGAGTTCTTGTTACAGAAGGTACCAGAGCTGATTGTAAGGAAGCTGAGAACTTGATAACGTCATTTGACGCTGAATGCCTGATTGCAGACAAAGGATATGAAACTTCTGCTATCGTTATGATGGCTGTTGAACGAAAAATGCAAGTAGTCATCCCGCCAAAGAAAAACCGCCTGATGCAACGGGATTATGATAAGTATCTGTATAAAATGAGACATCTTGTGGAAAATGTCTTTTTACGAATGAAAGAATGGAGAGGTATAGCGACACGATATGCGAAAAATACGTCATCCTATCTGGCTGCGGTTAAGATTCGCTGCTTATTTATATGGTTGGCTATCTCGTGACGACAGTCTCTAACATATGTATTGCGATAATCAATCGGCTATCTTATGTATGTTACCTTTCTAGTGCTGACGTTTCTACCATTTACTATCAGATTAACGAAGTATATTCCACTTGAGCATCTGGTGTTATCTGCATCTCTACCATCCCAGTAGGTGATTTGCTCACCAGTCTTTGCAGGATCAAGCATTATGCTTTTCACCCTCTGCCCTTTGAGATTGTAGATGGAGATACTAGCTTTGTCAATCCTCTCAGCTCTAGCTCCATCAGAGCCAAGAGAGCTCACCTTGATATTGGTAAAGACACTGAAGGGATTGGGATAGGCGGTGAGGCTTGTTTCAGGAATAGCCGGAGCCACCGGATCGTCATTTGAGACCCAAGGCTGTGAGCCATATTCAAAGCAGCCGATGTCAATTATACCATTCCAGACGCGCCAGTTTCCGGCCAGGTCATAGGGAGGCAAGCCAAGACTGCTGATGTCTGGAGTTCCTGTATTGATGCAGGGGGAAGCAGCAGAAAGGCTGTAATACAAGGGATCGTCGATGTCATCACCTCCTTGGAAAAGGGGATTGCCACTGATATTAGTATCATGGTAGTTGATTGTGCTCCCCGGACCTTGCCAGATATCGTTATAGCCATTGCGGATAAGATTGTTATCCAAAGTAAGTGTGGTGGGGATACCAGTCCCATCCATAGGATTTATGGCTATTTCCACAGAACGTTCATTGTAAAAGATGCTGTTTGAGATCGTAACGTTTCCATTGACCATCAGTGCCTCACCATTGCCTGTATGCCCGGCAAAAGTGCAATTTGTAAAGTTCATTATAGGATAATCTTCCCCATGAAATATAACTCCCCGTTGATTGCAGGTGATGTTGGAAAATAAACTGTTGCTGATAGTATATTGTTGTTGAATAGGTGGGTTGTACATTCCACCAAAGCTAAGGGCTTGAGAATCATCATCTGCCATTGCCAGATTGGTAAAAATCGAGTTTTCCAGTAGAAAATTCTCACCCAACACAATCCAAACGAGCGGATATCCCCATACCTCATTACTTGTGAAGTTGTTCACCGCATTTCTAAAAATTGAATTCCGGATTACTCCAGTCATGTAGCCATCGCTATACATGAAACCCATGCTGTCGGTAGTGAAGTCCTCAATTATAATCTCGTCCCAAAGGCAATTTGTGGCATAAGTAATGTTAATGATAGCAAACAAATCCGGACTCAGTTCATGTATCCTCAGGTTCTTCAGATGCAGTGATACTTCCTTATGCCCCCAAATTGCACAACTGTTGTTTGATCCTGTAGAAGTGATGGACAAGTCCTCTAAACTGGTGTGAGTTTGATAAAAGCTGGTAAAGACTTTTAAAGCATTGTATTGCACGTTGGCATAAGCAGGGTCCATCTCTCCCACTATCTGAGTCTCAGCAATCCCCGCTCCTTGAACCTTTACCCAACTTTTCAAAGGAATTGGAAACACCTGCTGGTTGGCAGTTCGGGAATATACGCCTGGGAGTATGTGAACAGTTTTCTGGTTCAGGCTATCAGAGGCAACTCTATAAACTGCTGTTCTGATTGTTTTGAGAGCTGTTGCAGGACTCAAGCCGTCATTGGTGTCGTCTCCGTTTGGAGACACATAGAGATCGCTGTTAACTTCCTGATGATGAGCAGTCTCTGCGTCTATAAGCAATTGAAACTCATTTCCGGATGCTCTGAAAGACGCAGCATAATAGCTGGTGGGATTGGCAACAGTGAACATATCAAGGGGAATACTCAAATCATTATTGATGGAGTGAGCGACAATATCCTGCCCTGCTCCGGCAGTGTTATTGTATATGGAGCAGCGATTAACCGGATCAAAGGTCACATTCACAGATCCCATATAGCCATTGATGTATATGCCTCCTGCCATTATGTATGCATAATTGTCAAATATACGAACTCCGCTCAAGACCGTAGTACCTTTAAACAGATTGATACCTCCGCCATAAGAAGAAGCATTTCCATGTAATGCGCAATTGGTAATTATGGAAGCGCTATTCTGTCCTAATACGATTCCTGACTTGCTATTGGTTATAGAAAAGCCACGGATTCTGATGTTCTGTACATTTTGGTTGATTCTGATTGAATAATATGATACGATAGAGCCATTAGTCCGCATATTTAGAGCCACCCCTCCGAAAAATAGAGCCACCCATTCTGCTACTGAGAGCCACCTTGCCAA
>NZ_JAUXNK010000012.1 GCF_030682845.1 Methanolobus sp.
AATATCATGATCAGGAGCCCATCTGATTTTCAGAAGATCGTTATTCGAAGTGGAAGGGATCCAAATGCAAGGGAAGCCCTCCTTTCAAGAAACAAAGCGAGGGATATCGCCCTGAACAGCGCATCTAAAATCGAAAAGTTCAGAGAGATCCTGAAAGAGCATAATGATAGCAGATTATTTATTTTCACCGAGCACAACAAACTTGTCTATAGGATATCAAAGGAATTCCTGATACCGGCTATAACCTATAGAACACCAGGCAAGGAAAGGAATGAGATCCTTGATCGGTTCAGGTCAGGAGAGTATAGGGCAGTTGTTACGTCGAAAGTCCTGGACGAAGGCATAGATGTTCCTGAGGCAGACGTGGGTGTGATCCTGAGCGGAACAGGCAGTGGAAGGGCTTTTATTCAGAGGTTAGGAAGGATACTCAGGAAGAAGGAAGGAAAGCAAGCTGTCCTGTATGAGATCGTATCGGCAGAGACAAGCGAGATCAACACTGCAAAAAGAAGAAACAAAGCTTTAAAATAGGACTAAGAATGCTTACCAGTGACCTTCTTGTTACAAAAAGCTATAAAGGAAAGATCGAACCAGTCTATGCTAAGCTTGACCGGACAAAACTTGAGATAGCAGGTTCTCTAATAGATATATTCCAGAAACATGTCGGTAAAACATATGGAGAACTCTCTGAAGAGCTTGAAGGTATCGAAGAGCTCGATTTCCGTTTGATAAGAGGCCTGTCTCAAATACTTAAGAGAAAATGCGTCATCGAAATGGATGCGAGCATAGATCCATCAACTGCCAGAAAAATGGTTTTTGAGGATTGCAAGGGTGCTGTATTTGATATAATAGAAAGAGATAAGGTCATAAACAGGGTCGCTGGAAAGTTATCAGTTAAACCAGATGAACTGGAAAAGGTCCTGTGGGCAGATATGGAGGAGAACTCGATAATCAAGGAATTCCAGACAATAACCCCTGAAGACCTGCTCAGACAATATAATCTGTCACTGACACAAACCCTTCTATTTAAAGCAACAGGCATGGAAATCCAAATAGAGGATAATTTCCAGGAGGTCTTCTGGAAGATCAAAAAGTTTGGATTGATGTACTCCATAGAGGATGGCAGGATATATCTTGATGGAGCGGTTTCCTTGTTCAAACTGACTGAAAGATACGGCACTTCCCTGGCAAAACTGCTGCCAACTATCATGAAGTGCAAGAAATGGAGCTTAAAAGCAAGTATCTTGAAAAAAACAATGACTGGAAAACGGATATATGATTTCACTCTCGATAACACCCGTCCAATATTTGATATTGAACCCGATTCCAACTCCGGTTTGGAGACCTTTGACAGTGCTATTGAAAAGGAGTTCTCTTTGCTTAGTTTCAATGACTGGCATGTCAAGAGAGAATCGGCTGTACTGAAAGCAGGTCAATACGCCTTTATTCCCGATTTTTCCCTCGAGAAGGACGGCAAGAAAATATATGTTGAAATAATCGGTTTCTGGACACCTGAATATCTCAAGAAGAAGATCCAGAAGATAAACCTGCTGGAGAGGAAGGAAAAAGAAGATATGATACTTCTTGTGAATAAGAAGCTTGCCTGCTCTGGCTCGGAATTCAATATGGATAACATCATTTTCTATGACCGCAAGGTGCCATATCTTGAAATGATCAAGATTCTGCGAAAATATGAAGAGAAACAAGTCATAGAGGACATTGAAAGACTTAAAAATGTTGAAATTGCTTTGGAAGGAAATATTATCGATCTCGAGGAGACTGCCAGAAAATACAGTGTCACCCTCGATGCTTTGCTTAATGCTATTAAAAACGAAAACAATGCCAATGGTTATCTGCGGATTGGACATCAGCTTGTGGATGATCAAACCCTAAAAGCTGTTGAGGACGAGTTGAATGGTGTAAAAAAGTACAACGAAGCTCTTATTATTATCGAGAAATATGGGATTAAAGGTCAGCAGTTATTTGATATTCTCGGATATAAGGTGAAATGGAGCGGGCTTGATCCAGATAACGCAGAAATAGTGAAACTCTCATAGCCAGATAGTCATTATTTTCTCAGATGAATGGCGGTTGTGTGGAGAACATACAAACAAGAACAAATGAAAATCAGAGTTGGTACTATTTCGACATCATAATAGTACAATAACTGCAGCAAACTACTTTTGGGAGAAGATTATAAAAGTTCTTGTTTGGTTGTAACAGGCAACATATGGATGGCTTATAGTGATAAACAATAAAGTATACGTTTTCAATGCAGCATTGAAACATAGGAAAGGTATCTGGCGCCGTATTGAAATAAAAGACGATCAGACACTTGGAGATTTGGATAGCATCATGCGCCAAGCATTCAATCACGATGATTATCACCTTGGTGAATTTTTTTCAGGCAGGGTATGGAAATCAGAAAGCTTGGGTGAAATAGAATCTGATGGGAGTGGTGCCGGTGCTAAAAAGAAGATCGATGAACTTAAACTTGTAGAAGGCAACACTATAGAATATGTTTATGATTTTGGTGATGATATCCAGCATGTAATCAAGCTAGAGAGAATTGTAGACACCGTGGCGGGAGCGAAGTATCCCCGTGTTACTTCTAAGAACAAAATAAGAAACCGATATTGTGTATCTTGCAAGAAGATACAAAAGAAAACGATTGCTACATGGATCTGTATTGATTGCTCGGAGGAGGAACAGAAGCAAGTGCTTTTATGTGAGGATTGTTTGGGGGAGGAGCATGAGGACCATTATGGAGAAGAATTGCTCTTATGATATATTTCCTGTCACCCAGGAAGACGTTTCTGCGATGCACTTTGACATAGTGGAAGGATTTTTAGATCTTCGTTGTGGAGCAAAACACTATTTATCTCCGATGTGTTTTTGCTATCAAGTTAACACATTGGGCTTTTATCCTTTTAAAAAGATCATGTAATTTTGAGTAGGAAATAGGTTTTCTACAAGAGCCTATTTCCTACATCTTTATGGTACGCATATTTTCGCCGGTAATTGCCTGAAGGGGAAGAATCATAAAAAATTCACAATGTTCTCAGTAATATCCACAAACTCTGGTGGTTCTAACTGTCTTGAGGCTTTTTTTTAGTGTTAGAAATATATGTTTTTGCTTGAACTGTTCTTCAAAATGTTAATTTCTACAAGGCAGAGCTTCTGTATGGTGTGGTCTTAAGCTAATGATCGAATTACAAACGCAACCATCCCGCCGCAGGCGGCGCGGTCCGACGCCACTGATAAAAGAATAGACAGAGCCTTTATGCTTAATCTTGAAACTGTCGGATAATACAGGATCAAGATCTCATCTGACTCAATTAATGCGCAAATTTTATGGCATGAACTCATTTTTGTCAGGTTTCCCGCATTCACGGATTTTGGAGCTCATCCTGATAATCCCTGGGCAGGTGAATGGAGTGATTGCTATTTTCATTCTTTTTTAGTCTGTTCTTTCTTTTTCTCCGTTGTTGTGCTGAAATTGAATTGTCGGACAGCCTGTTCAGTCGGAGGTCGTTGAATTTGGTGGTAGATTCAATCTGGGTCGATAATTTTACTGTATACTAACCGTTCGATAGGAAGCCCTAAAATTGGGATAGGAATATGATAATCACCCTTTTCCTGTTCGTTGTAACGTTGCACTCGTGCTCCTGAGGGAAGGTCCAGCCAGTGGACGGCGCTTGCTACTCCGTCTGCTAGTTCTGCTGAGCCTTCTGGAGTCTGCAAGTTAAGGTGCTCTTTCCATAGTTCGATTCGCAGCCAGTGAGCAAAATGGTAGGTCATCGCAATATCATTAGAGGTGTCATAAATCCCAGCGGCGACCTCACTATCGTGTGACCAACTACGGTTATTTGTATTGAGAGAACCGATTACCGCGAATTCGTCGTCGATGATCCAGAGTTTGGAGTGGACATAAGTGTGAGGGATCTTTCCTTCTTTGAAGGTCTTTTCGTCATAGTCCTGAGGACACGAGACAAAGATGCGAACTCGATCTCCTCCTGCTTCTCTAAGCTTTCTTATGAATTTGCGGCGATGATGTTGGACCAGTGGTAAGTCGATCAATTTATAATACGTGAGGACAACAGTAAGGTGTTGGATCCCTCTCTTCATGGCTGCACATAAAGCTTCTTCCACCTGCGGATTTCCCACAAAATACTGATCCTCGGTGTAAATGAACCGCTTTGCATTGTTTATGGCACAGAGAATGATCTCTTTTGCCGTTAGCTCGCCTCCGGGTGCGAATTCGTAGTCATAATCCCCGAAAGTACGGCCGATCTGCACTATCTGAGACCCAGCCGAGGGCGGCATTTCTTTGAGTGTTATTAGCGGCCCTTTGCCTCCCATTGCAACGGACCGGTTATACTTTTGACCCTCTGCATGATCATTCCAACGTTGAATAAAAAGATGTACCAGATCCATTGCTGCAGGGCCGCGGATCCTGCAATGTACATCGTGGAATGGAGAGCCTTTTCCCACTTCTTGAACGCGATCCGGGTTGAAATCAATACCTCCACAGAAGCATATCAATCCCTCTTCTCCCAAAACGCAGAGTACCTTTTGATGTTGAGCACCTATATTCATAGGAATAAATGGAATGCCTACCCATGAAAACGGTGGAAAATCCTCGTTACCACGGCTATCGAGGATCGCAGCGCCACTATCCAGCGAATTTATGTGATCGGCCTCAGCGCTGTTCTGGGTGGTGAATTGTTGATTCCAGAGCATGGCACGAACCATAACACCTTTGTCGTGTGAGGCCTGAGAAAGTAATAAACCAAGGTTTACTCCTGGCTCATCACTATCAAGTTCGAACTCTTTATCCATCCACCAATTCAACATATAGATGAAGTGATCAGCTTTTTCACCAGTCTCCGATATTCCCGTGGCTGTACGAATGGCTGCGACAATTTCCTTAAAAGTCTCTTTGCCGTCAATCAAATACTTAACTTCGTTACCCTCATAAACAGTGGGCATTTCTTTCTTTACATTTCTGGGACTTTTGACTATTTTAGGGGTTTTTGATCGAATGCGCCCAACTGCACGCTTAATTAATGCTAATTTTTGACTTCCCAAATAGGTATTAATAAGCCTCTCTTCTCCAGGATCAAATTCCGTCTTAAACCAGGATTTTCTCTCATCCCTGAAAGGGTCACCTGGGACACATATTGTATTGAGGACGCCAGTCCCAACCTGAGCTGTTCGAGTAAGTAACGATTCCGGCGGGTCTAGTCGATGAGGAGGGGAAAGAGTACTAGCTACCATATACCTCCTCCAACCTTTTTTTGGTCTCTTGGTCTATGGTGCCGGTTACCTTAAGAGGTGGATGAGCTGTTTGGAACCTTTGTATCGCTCGCTTGGTTTGCTCGTCATATTGTTCCTGGATCTCTTTGCTGGCAAAAAAACCTAAGTTGTTCAGGCGTGCTTGTGCACCAGCTATCTGGTCACCTGGGGCCATGCTATCTACGATATGGAGACCGATGCTCCAATTTTCGATTTTCATATCGTCTGTGTTCTTTTCACTTGTGTGGAGCAGCTTCTTGTCGAGTATCAAGTTACCTGTTTTCGCTCCCGCTGGAATGTCATGTTGAAGTATGCCTTCATTATTGGTTATGCCTTCAAACATCTGTTTATCCACTTCCAGTCGGTACTTGGACATTTTAAGAGGCTGACCTAGGTCGTTAATGAGACGAATTCGTAAGGTCTTGGTCAAAGGAGTTGTTTTAGCTAACAAATTTTGACACTTCCGCTTTTTGGTTCGATTTCTAAACCATTTTTCTATGATGTGGCACTATTGTATGGCTTCCTTCCACTATCTCTCTTGATGTCGGGCAAGGGTCAGGCCAGATGTAATCTTTATACTTTTTCCCCACCATTGCCCTATTCAAAGCTTGAGTGTAGCAGGTCCTGCTATATCCAAATTTTCATTGAACTCTTGCTCAGAAAGTGAGCAATGATTTTTTTAAATTTCAGTTATTAAAGTTGAATCCTTCAAATAAAAATCAAAGAAATCTTTTCCCCACTTGAGGGATTTTTCACTACTACATAGTAGATATGAAAGATCGACTTCTTTACCTGTTTTTAATAAGGCCATTATTATATAATAGTCATTGACTGAAATGAACTGAAAATCCATTTCTCGAGGAGAAACAAAAACATGAATCAATTTATTTGAAAGCATCGAAGAAAACTCGTCATATTTTTCTTCTAAAAGTTTATCAAATAGCACTTGCGAAGTAATAAAGTATATTTCAACATTGGCACCAGTCAACTCTGCCGTTAACTCTGGAAAATTAGGGTGGAGAAATGTAGTTACTATATAATGAGATTTAGACTTCTTAGTTGCTTCATGAAACTCTTTGTTTATTTCATATAGCTCTGTGATATGAGGTTTAATTAACGTGCATTGCCCAAGCTCATCTATTCTCTTCAAAAGATGTGAAGGAACAAAATCAAGGTAATGAGTTCCCCAGTAATCAATATCAGTATCAAAGACCCCAATTTTATCTATAATAGGCTCCATGTAGTCAACTATCAGTTTTCCAATAGTCGTTAATTCATAGACGTCATGAGAATGAGTAATTAGATAATGATCCTCAAGTATTCTGATCTGGGGAAGCAATGCCTGCCTGGTGGTATCAAGAGGGTTGAGAAGGAACTCCATCTCCTTTGGACCATCCTGTAGCAATAGCAGAGTGTTCTTTCGCTTCTCGGATGCAAATATCACATCAAGTAGAGTTTTCTTCAATATGCTCACTCCATAATTTTCATATGTTGGCAATCATATTTAATATCAGCCGAAACAAGCACAAAACTTTATCGGTACATAAAATGAATACGAATTAGAAGGCGTCATTTTAGAAAAGTTTTAAAATGGTAGGTTACTTTCAGTTTTGTTCACGTACGCCAATTAATGCCGTATGATAAGAAAAAATGAAAGTTAAAGTGTTTAACTTTAATAGGTTATCAAGTCAACAACCCCCGACTGAACAGGCTGTCCGACAATTCCAATTTATCGTGAACCTCCCCTCCCTGAAGAAGTGGTTTACATTTGGAAAATCATTTTTGAATATATCCTTTGCCTCTTCCAAGGTGTTTGCATGTATGGGCACTTGTGTTCGTTCCCAACAGAGTCTCCCCGAATATCTCTTTGCACTTTGAACAGAATTTCTTTTCTTGTTTTGGTATATTATCACCCTATGCAAATACCATTAAAGAGTCTAGTCTGGCTGTCCCCTTACGGGTCCAGTATCCACAGATTGCACAATGCTGTATATTCTGGTAGAGGTCACGCAGAAGTGCCTTGCATTCAGGACATTCAGTTAGCTGCCTCAATTAATTACCCCTCCCACTTGTATTGGAATTCCACTTGTATCCGGAAATACGCTTTTCTTGGTCCGGTATCCACATATCTCACGATGCTGTATTTTTTTGTCCATGTAATAAAGGCGTGCCTTACACTCAGGACATTCTTTTAACTGTTTCAACTATTAATCTCCCCACATGTATCAGGAATTATTTCTCAACATGATTGCTGAGACCCCCATCCTGACTCTTCCTATGAACAACCTATTTTTACATAACCTAAACCGTGTTTAAATTCAGAAACCTATCTTAAATCACAAGCTATTCAATTATTTGACAACAACACATTATCTTATTTGGAAATCGATGAGGAGTAAATGCTTATTGAAATTTTAACGTCGTTAAAACATTGTTTGCAAACAAAAGATAATATCATTCGTAAGATTAAGAACGGTTGATATTAAATAAAGAAAAGACCTACTGATTATTGCGGGTCGTTGGGGAATGAACCGCAATTTGAGAGTGGGTTAGTTGAGAGATGTTGGGGAATATCTCGGATCCGTAAGGACAGAGGTGCTTCAAAGCGTGGTGGTTTTCCAGGCACCTCATCTTACTTTCTTAATCAGGTCAAAAAGGGTTTCTAGTATAAATCATTCTCGTAATCGAAAATGTTTTCCTGCAGGGAATATTTTGATTAGAGTTCAGTTACTGGTGTTGCTTCTTTCAGATAATACTCAAATAATTCTTTTTTCCAGAGCTTTTGTCCTGTTTGAGTTCCTCTGCTACCAAAAGAGCAGTTGATGAATCTTTTCCCATCTCTATCAACAGCAACTCAGATCCAGCAATATTTTTTTTGTTTCCTATATAAGTATGCATCTCATCCAATTCAACGATATCTATCTCATTCTCACTTTTTAGATCCTCTAACTCCTGGCCAAATCTCTTTATCCAGTTTTGAACAGAGACATGACTTACTCCTAAGTAACGTCCTATTGAACGAAATCCCAATCCTTTCAGATATAGCTGTAATGCTTGTCGTTTAACAGAGAGAGGAAAGGCTGTTGATTTAAGTTCTACTGTATAATTATATCCACAGTCATGACATTCATATCGTTGACGTTCGTTAACTATACCGTTCTTTTTGTGATTAGAGCTATTGCACTTAGGACAGTCCATACTTAAACAGAAGTTGTCATAGTATATAACGATACATGATTACCAAAGCCCTTTATTTTTAAGAATAATATTATTCCATTTGTCTAGCAATTCCCCAACTACCTTTAATGAGATAGGCTTGGAGATATAGTCATTCATCCCCGCTTCAAAAAACTTATCTCTGTCACCTTTCATCGCATATGCTGTCAGTGCAATTATAGGTATATCCTTATTGATCACCTTGGATTCTGGACTTCGAATTATCTTAGTAGCTTCCAGCCCATCCATCTCAGGCATTTGAATATCCATAAGTACCAAGTCATATGGTTGTGTCTCAAGAGCTTTTATAGCTTCTACGCCATTGTTAGCAGTATCCACATCGAATTCCAGGTTAATTAGCATAGATTGAGCAACTTCCTGACTGTGCATGTCATCCTCGACCAGCAAGATCCTCAGTACGTTATTGCTGGTTTGAATCAAATTCTCTTTTTCATACTTTTCTACCCACTTTGCTTTGGACTGTTTTTCCAGCCGTACGGTGAACCAGAACTCCGATCCCTCTCCAACTTTACTGATAACACCAATATCTCCATCCATCATTTTGACCAATTGCTTGGATATTGCAAGTCCCAGACCTGAGCCACCGAATCTACGGCTGTTTGAGGCGTCCGCCTGGGTGAACTTTTCAAAGATCAGGTCGATCTTATCCTCGGGAATGCCAATGCCTGTATCGCTCACAGAAAAGCGCAGTATAACATTGTCACAGTTATGGGATTCTACTGAGATATGGATTATTACTTTTCCTTCTGAAGTGAATTTTATGGCATTTCCTGTAAGATTGGTAAGTATCTGGGTCAAACGACTTGGATCACCATGAAGCAATAAGGGAACATTCTCTTTAAGGCTATATGATAGTTCCAACCCCTTAAGCTGCGCACGCAGGCCCATAGTGTCGATGAAGTCTTTGAGAAGATTTAGCAGATCAAAGTCCAGTCTTTCAAGTTCGAGTTTACCAGCATCTATCCTTGATATATCAAGTACATCTTCTATAAGATTAAGGAGCATTCCCCCACTTTTTTGTACAATTTGAGCATAGTGTCTTTGTACATCGCTCATCTCGGATTCCATTAGTAAATCGGCAAAACCGATTATCGCATTCATGGGGGTTCGGATCTCATGGCTCATATTGGCAAGAAACTCTGATTTGGCTGCATTGGCAGCTTCTGCAGCCTCCTTAGCATTTATTAGCTCCATCTCTGTCTTCTTGAGTTCAGTGATATCGTTGTTGACTATTATTGCTCCCAACATCTCTCCATCATCACTTAGTACTGGAGCCGTATAATTGAGTATGATCCTTCTTTTATTATCAAATGCCTCAATTTCCAGAAGCTCATCCTCTATTGTTACACCTTCTTTGATAGTGTGGGCCAGTGCCCAGTCTTCAGGAAGTATCTCTTCTCCCGAGGGTAGTCTCCATGCTTTAAACACACCATATTCTTCCTGAGAAATAAGCGGTTCAGCTCCCCATATACGCTTTCCTGCAGGATTCCCACGCAGCAGTTTTCCATTATTATCGGCAAACCATAGCCCAACAGGTAGAATATCAAACACCTTGTTTAGGAGTGTTTCACGTCGCTTTAACTTTTCTTCTGTTTGTTTGCTTTTAGTAATGTCCTGGAGCTGTTCAACTATGAAGAGAATCTCTCCATTCTCATCCAGTATAGGATTACTTGTTGCTCTTATATACTTATCAAGTTCAGGTACATATCTATCTGCAGTCTCGATCTTTTTTGTTTCCATAGCTTTTTTTAACTGACAATTTGGGCATACATCTTGGCGCCCTATCAGCTCATAACATTTCTTACCCACCACATCCTCAGGTGACATGTTCAACAATTCATAACCAGCTTTGTTATAGCGCATAATTGTAAAGTCGGTTTTCTGGAAAGCTACTACGTCCTGTAATTGATCCAGCATGGCTTCTAGGATATTGGAAGTTTCCTCCAGGTTTTTCTCTGTCTGCTTGCGGTCGGTGATGACCTCGGTGTAAACAATAATTCCACCAATCGATCCATCCATTTCGTACCAAGGGCGGCATTCCCAGCGAGTCCACTCTACGGTGCCATCCTCCCTAATATATTGATCATCTTCAGCACTTATAACTTCACCAGCAAGCGCCATTTGATGAACGTCTCTCCACTTTTGGGGTAGATCTGGGAATACTTCGTAGTGGTGTTTTCCTATGATATCCTTCTTTTTGACCTTGTACTCGTCAAGGTATCGCTGGCTGACATATATATAATTTAAATCGCGGTCGTGTACTGCAACAGCACTTCTTGTGTGTTCTACGATATAGCTCAATAAGTTGTGAGAATGCATCAAAGCTTTTTCTGACAACTTGCGATCAGTAATGTCTTGATTAACACCATAGGATTTGACAGTTTGACCTTTACTGTTTTTTACGATAAACCATTTGACTGCCAGGTAACCTGTGCTCCCGTCAGCATAGAGCATGCGATGTTCAATATAACGACTGAAGTCTGAATCTCCAGCATCCAATGCCTTACGTGTCTCCTCTGAGACCATATGACGATCATCTGGATGTACAAAACGCCTGGCATAATCCTCGATTGGCATTCTATAGCCGCCCATTTCCTTAGCATTCGTGTGGAATATGGAGTAAAACTCATCCGAAAAAGTAAATATACCCTTGACAACATCAAGTTCCCAGTGGCCAAGCTTTCCGATATTTAATGCATTGGATAGTTGCTGCTGGCTTTTATGCAGTTCCTCTTCTACATTTTTACGTTCTTCCTCTCTGCCAATAGCCGAGGCTATGAGTCCAATGATATGTTTGTCATCCTCACTGGGTTCTATCTCGTTCTGATACACGACACAAAGAGAACCGACAACCTCAGTGCAACACATAACTGGATGACCGATATAAGTCTGAAGATTATACAATGCCACATTTGGGTCCGTCTTGACATAGGTTTTTTCGCCTAGATTGCGCACAATGTAAGGTTTGGAGATAACGCCTTTGATCAGGTCGTAGCAGATATGCCCTTGCGCGTGATCCTCTGATATATAGTCTGGAGGAGTCTGCCATTGTCCAACAGAAGATAGCATGTCATCATTAAGTCGGTTGTATAGGGCACATGTACCATTTAAGAGTTCACCGCAAAGCGCTGTCAGGATGTTAATATTGGCTTCATAGTCGGCGCCCAAATCAAGCAGACAGCTGTTTATTTTAAACATCCGTTCCACACTTTCTTTATTTTTCATTATCTTCCCTTCTGTTTTGCCTTTGGCGCACTGTTTTAGTATTGTCAGACCATGATGGAAACTGCCTATATTATAAATATATTATTTATTTTATTATTGTTTATATTACATAATATTTCAACTTTTGCTTATTATAACGTTAATACTAACAAGTTCTATGAATTAAAGAAGGAACTGCAACTATCTGCTTTTCTGTGACAACGAAGATATACCAGAAAAAGGCACCGACAACCTGCACTTCTCATCCCTGAGCACCTCCCAGCTCCTCGTAGAGCATCGCCTCCACGAACATAAGGTAATCGCCCACTGAAGTTGTCAACGACCCCCGACTTCGGTCAGGAGTTGTTGACTTTGCATTTGAGCGATGATATGGTTTCTACGGGACACAGAAACTACTTCATTACCTATAAAACGAGAGTGTTTTTTGTATTAGGTCTTAGGTGTATATTCAATTCCATGAGATCTTAAGTACATAACTGACCCTACTTGAAGGATAACAAGTACTGTATCAATGAGCGTATTGGCAACATCACCAAAACCAGGAACTAACCCAATACTCATATCAGTACCTATGTTCAGTATACCACATATTAAAACAAGCATGATCGTAGTCTTTACTCTTGAACTTTGTAGTATTATTTGTGTTACTTCATTTCCGGTCATTTTTTCCTCCATTATATAACGTAAATTATACGGCTCTGTAGAAAACCTATCAAAATCAATATCATCTGGTCAATTTTGACAAGACGGTCAATAGCTGGCAGTATATTTGAGATAATCATGGACTATTATCCCTCCCTGAATAATGAGGATTTCTACAGAGCCAATGTCTATTATAAGTCGCTAATCGCATATCTTCAAGACCAACTCTCAGAGCGCGATGGCCTGTTCGGGGAAAAACTCTCACCGGGTTCCCTCTGATAAT
>NZ_JAUXNK010000015.1 GCF_030682845.1 Methanolobus sp.
TTTATATACCTGGTCCTGTTCTCTTTTATTTTCAGATCATGCCTTCTGCCTTTAGCAGCGTAAGTGATCGTATCCATTCTCCTTTTGGCTCCCTTGAGGTGCCCACCACAAGCCTCTTGAAACCACCTACTTCTTCCACCATGCCGCTGGCCTCAATGGCCTCTCCGGCAAGGGCCTGGCCTGCATATGTGTGCGTATAGGAAAGCACGTGGTCGATCTCCTCATGCTCTACCTTGTATACCGAAGGACTGTCAAATGCAAGATCTGCATTGGTGACCCTTGCTTCGATCTTCATTCTCCGGGTGTCCTTTCCCCTGGTGGCAGGTGCCGTGATCTGCTCCCAGTCGCGCACGAACAGGAGGTCAAAGTAGGTTCCCCCGACTATCCCTCTGTTGCCTTTTCTTTTTTCATGGAGGACGAATTCCTCAAAGCTGATCTCGGGAATGCGCTTGTTGTATATCTTCCTCCACATGTCCTCGTCAATATCCTCTATGGGTCCCTGCGCAAGTTTTGCATCCCTTATGGCATCCCTGGCAGTGAACCAGTCCTTGCCGTATACTACAAAATCGATATCTGAACCTTCATTTTGCAGTCCGGGCAGGAATGAGCCCGTGACGCCCATCTTATTTCTGGGGACACCGGCATCCTCAAGGGTCTTTACGATTACAGATACCCTCTTATCCAGGATGGCAAGTGCGTTTATCGCCTCAGTAGGCCTGAGGACCTGTTTTACCTCACTCTCAGGCACAACATGGACATCCTCAACCCATTCAGGCCTGTTCTGCCTCATGAAGTCAAAGGAAACATCAAAATCATATTTTTTATATCGGGTGCCGTTGAGTTCTCTTTCTCCCTCCTTGTCGGGCACATACCTTAAAGTCGATCTGATCCCTTGGGGGTGGAAATAATCGGAAACAGCGAATATCCAATCATCTTTTGTTATCAGGAAATCCCTTATCCTTGTTTTGATCATTTGCATCATCCGGATGTGTTTTCGTGAATGGGCTGCTTTTTTGCATATGGAAGGCTTGCAACAATCTCAGGAATCACTCATATGAGTTAAATACATCGGGTTCTATCTTTTATGGTATCATTGTTGCATAATAATATTGCATGATCATATTTCGGGTGAATCGTTTGAGCTCCCTTGATGAATGGATAAAAAATCTGAGGCGCGAATTCCACCGGGAACCGGAACTAAGTTATGCTGAATACCGGACCCAGGAGAGAATTGTATCTGTCCTTGGAGAACTTGGAATAGACTGTCAGAAAATAGCCGATACAGGAGTGATAGCCAATATCCGTGGCAGGGGCCAGGGTCCTTGCATCGCTATCCGTTCGGACATGGATGCCCTTGCTGTAACTGAAAATCAGACTGACTACAATAAAGAGTATATCTCTTCCAACAAAGGCGTGATGCATGCATGCGGTCATGACGGCCACATGGCTATCCTGCTTGGTGCTGCCCGGCTTTTAAAAGAGTGTCAGGATAGTTTCAATGGCACCGTTCGCCTCATCTTCCAGCCTGCTGAAGAGGTCCCCCCCGGAGGCGCTCAGCGTGTGATAGCGCATGGTGGGCTTGAAGGTGTAGATGCTGCCATAGGGCTCCATATATTCGGGGATGTTGAAGCAGGTGTGTTTAACATCAGAGCGGGACCATGCATGGCAAGCTCTAACCGCTTCAGGATACGCATCTTCGGAAAAGGAGGTCATCATTCCACTCCGGGATATTGCATCGACCCTATTCTGGTGGCATCAGAGTTCATTTCAACCCTTTACTCAGAACTGCCTAAAAGTGTGGACCCTGCAAATTATGTTTTTGGTATCGGGGCTCTGAACTCCGGCAGTCAGTTCAACAGGACTCCGGATGAGCTGGAGATTGACGGGAGCTTCAGGACATTCGATGACCAGGATACTGCACATATCGGGCTCATAATAGGCAGTGTTCTTGATCAGCTGATGTCAAAGCACTCAAGGGAAGGTTTTGCCGGTCTTCCGCGTTATGAGCTTGAAATAGAGTCCGGCTATCCGGTGCTGATGAACGATGTAAGGTTTTCAAGGGCTGCTTCAAGGGTGCTCAGAGATAACAACTTTGCTGTCAACGAAAATGCTGATCGCATATTCGGCGCTGAGGACTTCGCATTCTATCTGCAGAGGGTGCCGGGTATTTTTGCTATCCTTGGCACACGGAACCCTGAAAAAGGTATGCTTGAAGGCAACCACTCCAGCAGTTTCGATATCGATGAAGACGTCCTGACCCTTGGTGCCAGAGCATTCTACACTGTTGCTCTCGATTTCCTTAAAACTCCGGAAGTATATCTCTCATCATGATAATGCCTTTTTCAAATGAGTACTCCTGTGCAGCAAGGTCACTGGTTCTCAAGGTGCTGCAGGAAGAAGGATTCGCATACGACCCGGTTAAAGACTCTGATCTTGAAAATATCCGGGCCAATTATGTGGAAAAAGGCGGTGCATTTTTCATTGCGCTGGAAGGTGATGAATTGACAGGTACCTCGGCTGTGAAAAAAGCAGGGCCTGATACATGTGAGATAAAGAGGATATATGTGCGCAAGGAATGGAGGGGGAAGGGGATAGGCAGGGACCTTTTCAATGCAGCCCTTTCCTATGCAGCAGCAAATTATGAAAAAGCTGTATTGAAAACAGACCTATCTCTGCATACGGCAACAGACATGTACATAAGGCATGGTTTCACGATAGTGAAAGAAGAGGGTTGCATCCTATATCTTGAAAAAATATTTTACTGAAATTCGCATGGTTACCCAAGCTGGTCACAGAGTCGCTTAGAGTTTCCTTATCATTGCCACTTCGTCACAGTTGGGAAATTTCGGGCATTTTATACAGCCGCTCCATATCTTGTGAGGCAGTGTGTGCTTGTCCACGACATTGAATCCTTTTTTCTCAAAGAAGGGCACGGCGTATGTCAGAGTAAAAACCGTACTGACTTTGAGTTCCCTTGCATCGTTCAGGCATGCATCCAGGAGTATTGATCCGATCCCTTTTTTCGTATATTCCGGCTTAACTGCAAGCGAAAGTACTTCCGCCATGTCCTGCCAGCTTACCTGCAGGGCGCAGCAGCCGATGATCTCTCCGTCCTCTTCACATATATAGAAATTCCTGACAGATTCAAAAAGCTCGCTTAAGGGTCGAGGAAGCATGATCTCTTTTTTTGCGTAAGGATCTATGATCTCCTTTATCGCTTTAACATCATCAACATTTGCTTTCCTTATTCTCAATTGTCAATCTCCCTTGTGATTGTTCTAAAAGAAGAAAATGGCGAGCGTGAAGGGATTTGAACCCTCGACTTGCAGCTTAGGAGGCTGCCGCCATATCCTGACTAGGCCACACGCTCACAGTGCGGTATTGTGTAATAGCATCCTGGACTTTAAAGTTTTTGGTAAGAATGCCTCTTTTACTACTCATTTTCTACTTTTCCAATGAATTTATTATCCTTTATAACATTAAGGTTTATGCCCAGCATATCCGGGGAGAAGCCAAGAGCAAGCCCCAGTAATTGGGTATAATGTAACACAGGTATATTGTATATGATACCAGTCCTTTGTCTGATCTCTTCCTGTCCGGCATCCAGTTGCATGTGGCAGAAAGGACACGCATTGACTATACAATCGATATTCGCATCCTTGATACGTGAGAGTTTATGCTGTGCAAGTCTCAGGGAGTCTTCCCGCTGTGCCGAGCGAACGCCCCCGCCTGCTCCGCAGCACTCGGTCTTGTCCGGATAGTCTACGCTTGTGGCTCCAAGGCACTCGATAAGTTCATCAAAGAACTCAGGACGCTCAAAGCTCCCAAGCTCTCTTTCCCTGGAAGGCTTGAGAAGATGGCATCCATAATGCACCGCCACCCGGATGTTCAGAGGCCTTTCAATAAAGCTCCTTACTTTATCCGGTCCTACCTCTTTATGGAGATATTCGATGATGTGCCTGACCTCGATATTCCCTCTGAATTCCCTGCCTATCTTTGCAAGATGCCCGTTGGTCTGTTCCCGGAGGACCGGGTCATTTTTCAGGATACGGTTCGCATCTGCCAGAGTACTGAAGCAGCCATTGCATATGGTTAATATATCCCGGTCCATCTCTTCGGAAAGAACTATGTTACGGGCGGCAAGGGCCAGCCATGAAGACGTGTCAAAGGACCTGAAAACCCCCGGTGCAGGACAGCAGGAAGCACCTTTGAGTTCCACACAATCAATGTCCATCTTTGCAAGGCAGAGTTTGGTTGCCATCTCTATGCCAGGGTACCTGTTAGGTACCACACACCCCAGGAAAAGCGATAACCCTTTCATATCGTCTCCTTTTCTGCATTTCTTTTACCCTTGTTATCCAGAAGACTGTCAAATCCGCATGATATGAGGAGGCTCCTCACCTCTTTGAGATCATCAGGGTATTTGTGGACAGTTAGCGGCATCTCTTCCAACCCAAGTTCTACTCTCTGTTTCCTGCGTTCTTCATCTATCGGAACTGCATGCCCGTATTCCAGCAGAAGTTCGCTCACTTTGGTGTGCTCCGCAAGCATAATGCCTTCGTGTACTGCCATCGATCTCAATGTAAGCACCACGTCTACAATATCGATATCTCTCGGGCAGCGTTCCTGGCAGTTATAGCAGGTAGTGCACATCCATAATTGCTCATCCTTAAGGACATCCGTAGTTCTGGCTGCTTTTCTCACCAGCCTGCGGATATTAAGTGCCGTGTGCCTGCCGGAAGGGCAACTGCCGCTGCATACGCCACACTGCATGCATTTGAGCGTGTCTTTGCAGGCTGCTTTCAGCCGGTTGAGAAGCTCGGGATCGCTGGAAGAGGTTTCTGGCATGTTATATCTCATATTCCTTATCTTGTGATATAAATTAGACTATAATCCCTGATATCTTCCGGTTTGAGTCGCGGCAGCTTCTGAATAGGATTTCCGGTTCTTACCTATTTTAAACATTTGCTGCATTGCTGATCAGTCTTTCCGGATGGGGGGTGCTTTTAAGTTTCCTGCTGGCCGGCGGATGGTTTAGTCAATATTTGACTCATTCTGGAATTAATCTTATCAGTGAATGTTTGTTATTCTCTATTGTGGATGGAATAACTCTGAATTGACTCATGCTTAGAAATCTATATATAGTTGAAAGTAGGTAATGGGTTACTTACATCCATAGAATGGAGGAGTAGTTGTATGGTAAACTCAAAGTCAGTATCAAAGCCCACAACCGTTGAAGACGTGTTGAAGATTGTAGAAGAGCGTGATGTGAAGTTCATAAGGACCCAGTTCACAGATATTCTGGGTATGGTCAAGAGCTGGGCTATCCCTGCAACAGACCTTGAGAGTGTATTCAAGAATGGTGTGATGTTCGATGGTTCATCCATTGAAGGTTTCACACGGATCGAAGAGTCCGACATGGTGCTCATGCCAGACCCGTCCACTTTCAGGATCCTTCCATGGAGACCAAAGGAAGGTGCAGTTGCACGTATTATCGGTGATGTCAAGAGACCTAACGGCAAGGCATTCGAAGGAGACCCAAGGTACATCCTCAAGAGAGCTATCGCAGAAGCCGACAAAATGGGCTACACAATGAACGTAGGTCCTGAACTAGAGTTTTTCCTGTTCAAGCTGGATGCTGACGGCAGGCCAACCACACAGCTCACAGACAACGGTGGATATTTCGACTTCGCACCTCTTGACCTTGCACAGGATGTCAGAAGGGCCATTGACTTTGCACTTGTGGACATGGGTTTCAGGCTGGAAGCTTCCCACCATGAAGTTGCACCTTCACAGCATGAGATCAACTTCAGGTTCGGAGATGTCCTTTCCACCGCTGACAGCGTTGTAACTTTCAAGTATGTCGTTAAGTCCATTGCTTATCATCAGGGATACTATGCATCCTTCATGCCAAAGCCCCTCTATGGTGTGAACGGATCGGGCATGCACTCGAACCAGTCCCTCATGATGGACGGTAAGAATGCATTCTATGACCCGGAAACAAGCGACGGCCTCTCCCAGACAGCCAGGTACTACATAGGCGGTCTTCTCAAGCACGTAAGAGAGTTTGCGGCTGTCACCAACTCCACGGTCAACTCATACAAGAGGCTTGTACCGGGATATGAGGCACCTATCTATGCAGCATGGTCTGCATCCAACAGGAGCGCACTGATCCGTATACCTGCAACAAGAGGAATCGGCACCAGAGTAGAGCTCAGATGCCCTGACCCTGCATGTAACCCATACCTCGCCTTTGCATCAATGCTTCACGCAGGTCTTGACGGTGTAAAGAACCAGATCGAACCCCCTGAGGCAACCAACGTTAACATCTTCAAGCTCAGTGAAGAAGATAAGGTAAAGAGAGGTATCGAAGCTCTCCCAGGCAGCCTGAGGGAAGCACTTGACCTAATGAAGGAAAGCGAGTTCATGAAGAACGTTCTCGGAGAGCACACCTTCAACAGTTTCCTCAAGGCAAAGAATGCTGAATGGGATGACTACAAGACCATTGTTCACCAATGGGAGATAGATAACTATCTGAGCATCTTGTAAATTGGGTAAGGGATAAACCCTTATTCAATTTATTTAAAATATATTAACGCAGCACTTTATTTATCTGCTGTTCCATATTTATAGTTACGGAAAGGTTTCCATCCTTCTGTCAGCCGTTGCATGGTTAGGTCTGGCGTGAAGTTGATAATGCGAAACCCAAAAACATAGTCCTAGTGATAAACATGTGCGGAATAATAGGCGTCATCGACCGGACCAAGGCCAGAATGGACGGCTCCAGTATAAAGAAGGCCCTGAGTCTGATGAAAGAAAGAGGAAGTGGAGAAGGAGCAGGGTATGTAGCCTATGGCATATACCCCGATTATCCGGATTGTTATGCAATTCATGTATTTTTTGATAACCTTGTAGAACCTAAATCCAAGGTAGATGAGGTGCTTCAAAAGTGGGGAAGGATAGTCCATCAGGAAGAGATCCCGACTTATGAGCAGCCCTGCCTGAAGAGGGAGCATATCCCCTGGAGATATTTCTACAGGCCATATACCGAGTTCATAGTAGGCAGTAACAATCCTGCTGAAGATATCATCAAGCATCTTGTGATGACCGTGAACTCTACCATCCAGGGGGCTCTGATCTTCTCTTCGGGAATAAACCTTGGAGTCTTCAAGGCTGCAGGCTGGCCGGAGGAGGTTGCTGATTTCTACAGGATAGAGGACTATAAGGGCTATATCTGGCTTGCACACAACCGCTACCCGACCAATACTCCTGGATGGTGGGGCGGTGCGCACCCGTTCAACCTGCTTGACTGGGCCGTAGTGCACAATGGTGAGATCACATCTTACGGTACCAACAGGAGTTACGTGGAAAGCAACGGCTACAAGTGTACGATGTCCACTGATACGGAAGTAGTAGCGTACCTATTCGATCTTCTGGGAAGGCGGCACGGTCTTCCCTCCGAGATGATAGTTGAAGCCCTGGCACCCCAGTTCTGGGATGAGATCGATCTGCTGCCTGAAAAAGAGCAGAAACTAAAGCGTACACTGCGCCTGACATATGGGCCGGCACTAATGAACGGACCCTTTGCCATCGTGGTTGCAACCAGCAAGGGCATTGTAGGGTTCACTGACAGGATAAAGCTTCGTCCGCTTGTAGTGGGAGAGAACGGCTCACGCCTGTACATCTCCAGCGAAGAGGCAGCTATCCGTGTGATGGATCCCGAAGTAAAGTCAATTTATATGCCAAGGGCAGGCGAGCCTGTTGTAGGGAGGGTTGTACAATGAGCCTCGGCAGTGTTCCCCTGAAGTACAAGATAAGTATTGACCGCGACCAGTGTATGAAGTGCATGCGCTGTGTCGATAACTGTTCCTATGGCGTATACAGGATAGAGGATGACAAAATTCTGATAGACTCCCGCAGGTGTACAGCATGCCACCGCTGCATTTCAATGTGCCCGAGGGATGCCATCTCTCTGAAGGAAAAGCCCGTGGATTACCGCAGCCACCCCCTGTGGACAGCACAGGCCCGCGAGGATATAATCAATCAGGCCCGTACCGGGAAGATCATCCTGGCGGGAATGGGCAATGCTATGGATTATCCGATCATCTTTGACCGGCTCGTGCTTGATGCCTGTCAGGTCACAAACCCAAGCATTGACCCGCTGAGGGAACCCATGGAGCTGCGCACCTACCTTGGAAAGAAGCCCGCGAAGCTCGAGTTCACAAAGAGTGACAAGGGCGATATAGAGCTGAAGACCGAGCTGTCCCCGAACCTGAAACTCGATACCCCGCTCATGATAGGTCATATGAGCTACGGTGCTATCAGCCTCAATGCCCAGCTCAGCCTGGCCAAGGCTGTTGCAAAGACCGGGACCTTCATGGGCACAGGTGAGGGCGGTATGCATGAGTCGCTCTATCCTTACCAGAGCAATATGATAGTTCAGGTAGCATCCGGGCGTTTTGGTGTGGATATCAATTACCTGGAACGTGGTGCAGCCATTGAGATCAAGATCGGACAGGGAGCAAAGCCAGGCATCGGCGGCCATCTTCCCGGAGAGAAGGTGTGTTCAGATGTCTCATGCACCCGTATGATACCTCTGGGCTCGGATGCTATAAGCCCTGCCCCCCATCATGATATTTACAGTATAGAGGACCTTGCACAGCTTGTGCGCAGCCTCAAGGAAGCTACGGAATGGAAGAAACCTATCTTTGTCAAGATAGCCGCTGTCCACAATGTCGCAGCCATAGCGGCAGGCATTGCCCGGTCTTCTGCAGATGCCGTTGTGATTGACGGTTTCCGTGGTGGTACCGGTGCAGCACCAAAGGTGTTCAGAGACAATGTCGGTATCCCGATAGAAGCTGCAATTGCAGCCGTTGACAAGAAACTGAATGATCAGGGCATCAGGAATGAAGTATCTGTCATAGCCAGCGGAGGCATACGCAACAGCGCGGACCTCGCAAAATCCATAGCACTTGGAGCAGACGCAGTTTACATCGGTACTGCTTCGCTCATAGCCCTGGGATGCAGGGTGTGCGGCAACTGCTACCGTGGTCTCTGCCCATGGGGTATCGCGACACAGCAGCCTGATCTTGTGAACCGTATCGATACGGATGTCGGCTCACAGCATGTTGCAAACCTTATCCATGCCTGGACCCTGGAGCTGAGCGAACTGATGGGTGCCGCAGGAATCAACAGTATCGAGAGTCTGCGCGGTAACCGTGAGAGACTGCGTGGCTATATGCTGGATGAAGGCATGCTCAAGGTTCTGAATGTAGACCCTGTGGGGGCCTGATAACGTGGAAACGATGACTATTGACGCAAACGGCATGCACTATACGCCGCTGAACAAGATGATACGGCAGGCAGTGGCATCAGGTGTAAGAGAGATCGTGATCGATAATGTGCTCGGGCAGCGTTTCATTGCGAACGGGCTCCGGAGCAATGTCAGGATAACTATTAACGGTGTGCCCGGAGGCGATCTTGGAATGTTCATGAGCGGTCCGGAGTGTATTGTACGCGGCGATAGTGAGCATGCGCCCGGGAACACGATGGACAACGGTACCATTGTCATTCACGGAAGTGCAGGTGATGCTGTGGCGCACAGCATGCGCGGAGGCAGGGTGTTCGTCAGGGGCGATATCGGCTACAGGGGCGGCATTCACATGAAAGAGTACGATCAGAAGCGTCCTGTGCTAGCGGTCGGCGGTACAACCCATGCCTTCCTGGGAGAGTATATGGCAGGCGGAATTATCATTGTTCTTGGAATAGGGCATGAAGTTGCCGTAAAGGACAGGGGTATAGGAAGCGGTATCCATGGAGGAGAGATTATCCTGCGCGGGGACATCGAAGACCGGCTGCTTGGTGTCGGAGCCCGGAAGGTCATTTTTACAGAGGATGACCTGAATCGCTTATCACCACTGATAACGGAGTTCTGTGAGCGGATCGAGGTTGACCCCTCCCAGTTCCTGGATACCAATTACACCCGCATAATACCTGCAAGCAGCAGGCCATTTGCAGGCAAGTACACATGGGAGTGATCACATGGCAGGTAAAAATTATCTTGATCTTAAGGCAGAGGTATGGGAGACAGGCAAGTGCGCATCATGCGGAGCATGTGTAGCAGTATGCCCTGCTGATGCCATCTTCTTTAGAACCGGTGCAGACTCGGCACATCCTCTAAACAGCGGTTACTGCAAGGAAGTGAACGATGGTGTGCCATGTGGCGCATGCTACGAGGTATGTCCCAGGCTCCACCCTGGCAAACCAGAAGTAATTGGAACTTATATCGACATAGTTTCTGCAAAAGCAGAGTTCGGTATTCCTAAAAAGCAAAGCGGCGGTGCGGTAACAGCTATACTTGCAAATGCGCTGGAACAGGGCATGATCGATGCAGTGGTGACGGTCGTTGAAGACCCATGGACCCTGCGGCCGTCATCAGCCGTGATAACATCCGGTGAAGCCCTTGTGCATCATGCAGGAAGCCGCTATAACTGGTGGGTGCCCCTTGTAGCATCCCTGAAAGAGGCCATTATCAACCGCAAATTCACCAACGTAGCGGTTGTCGGGGTCCCATGTGTCGTGGAAGCGATCCATCAGATGCGTGAGAGCGACCTTGACCTGTTGAGGCCTTTCAGGAAATACATCCGTCTGGTCGTGGGCCTGTTCTGTACAGAGACCTTCGACTATGAAAAACTCGTGCAGGACAAGCTCATTGCACAAAAGAATCTCGATCCTCTGGATATCACTCGTTTCGATGTGAAAGGCAAGCTGGAAATAACACTGAAGGACGGCTCGCTAACAGTCCTCTCCCTCAATGAAGTGGAAGACTGTGTGCGTCCTGGCTGTAAAATATGCACTGACCTCACTGCTCTCCATTCAGATATTTCCGCAGGCTCCATCGGAAGTCCTCAGGGCTACACAACCCTGATAATTCGAAACCCCACAGGCAGACAGTTCGTCACCAGTGCGATAGGGAACGGCAAACTGTCTCTGGAAAAGGGCGTAAACCTGGAATCCATCAATAAGCTTTCCACAAAGAAAATGGAGAGGATGCCAGAGGAATGTTGAAATAGGACATTGGTTTAACGGGCACGGTACCCAACACTTCCTCTATTCTAACTAACCATGCAAAGGGTATCCGTGTCCGGTATTTTAAAATGTCAAAGCGGTCTGGACTGACATTCATTTGAGCCTGCAGACATATTCGCGATGAGGTGATTGTTTTAATGCCGCATGCACCAATGCTGCAACAATTAAGAACCATCTAAAGCTTAATCGATATCATCATCATATATTATTGTTTTGCACTCATCAGGAACTTCCGATCCAATCTTTTCCTGTAATTGAGGGTGTTTATCCCATTGCCCCTGTCGTTAAGGACAATAGAATATGCCATGTATCCCAGTTTCTCATAGAAACGGATAGCTTCCAGGTTGTCTGACCATGTGCAAAGGTAGACCCTGTTGACGCCTTTTTCAAGAAGTATCTCTTCGAGTCTGCTATACAATAAATGCGCTATGCCGTTCTTACGGTAAGAAGGATGTGTGGCCAGGAAATTGATATAAGCATCATCTTCCTGTTGCCACATTCGGGTGAATCCGACCATTGAAACAAATCCATGCAAATCATCGGATGGTTCCGTTTCTGTCATCTGCGCAACGACATAATTTGCATTGGAAGCGGCAAGAGATGTCCTTACTCTTTCAGAGATGCCTCCGTCTCCCCTTTTACTGAGAGGGGGATAAAAATCCCCATCTACGAGTTCAATGAAACGCAGGACCCTGTGAAAGTCTTCCTTGGTTGTTTCTCTTATAACGATATCCAGCTGCATTCTTTAAACAGTGTTCAGGTATCTCTCTATCTCCCATTCATGCACTTGTATGCGGTACGCATCCCATTCAGCCCTTGCAAGCCTGAGGATGTTGTCATGCACGTGCACTCCGAGCTTCTCCCTGAGGAATGCATCCTTCTCCAGGTAATCTGCACTCTCACTGAGTGTGCCCGGCAGTGTCTCGATATCTCTTTCTTTTAGCTGTTCCTTTGTCAGGTCGAATATATTATAGTCAACTATCTTTGCCGGCATCTTCTTGTTCCTGATACCGTCAAGTCCGGCAGCAAGTATTGCCGCAAAGGTAAGGTAAGGGTTACAGGATGGGTCCGGGCTCCTGAGCTCTGTCCTTGTGCTGTTCCCACGAGGGGTGGGTATGCGGATAAGGGAGCTGCGGTTTGCACCTGACCATGTGATGTATACGGGAGCCTCATAACCTGGCACTATCCTCTTGTATGAGTTGACAAGCGGGTTTGCGATACAGGAAATTGCCTTGATGTGGTCCATTACACCTGCTATGAAGTACCTGGCAATATCGCTGATCTGCATATCTTTTTCTGGGTCATAGAAGGCGTTCTTCCCATCCTTTGAAAGTGACAGGTTGACGTGCATACCGGATCCGCTTTCGTTGGCTTTTGGCTTTGGCATGAAGGTGGCATGGATCCCGTGGATCTTTGCAATGGTCCTGGTAACGTACTTGAATGTCACTACATTGTCGGCCGTTGTCAGCGCATCGTCGTACTTGAAGTCAATTTCGTGCTGGCCGCAGGCACATTCGTGATGTGAGGCTTCGATATCAAAGTCAAGGTCTGTGAGTGTAAGCACTATTTCCCTTCTGATATCCTCTGCAAGGTCGGTGGGGGCAAATTCAAAGTAGCGTCCGTAATCGTTGGGTATTGTAGTGGCCTTGCCGTTTTCCTTGGCGAACAGGAAGAACTCAAGCTCCGGACCGACATTGAGCTGGAATCCCATCTCTTCCGCTTCCTTCATTACTTTCCTGAGGACAAAGCGCGGGTCAGCCTCAAAAGGCCTGCCGTCGGGAAGGTGAACGTCGCATATCATCCTTGCAACGACACCTTTATCCCTGCCCCATGGAAGGATTGCGAAGGTCTTGGTATCCGGTTTAAGTACCATGTCTGATTCATCGATCCTCACCATCCCCTCGATAGAAGAGCCGTCAAAGGAGATCCCGGAGGTCAATGCTTTCTCTATCTGTGTAATGGGAATCTCGACATCTTTTACTGTTCCCTGGATATCCGTGAACTGCAATCGTATGAACTTCACATTGTGCGTTTCAATGGCCTTAATAACATCGTCTTTGTTGTTGATTTTCATTCAATCGCCTGTGTTATACTTCCTCTTGTTCCTAAACAGTCCATGCAAAAACTGCGCTTGAATATTATAAAAAGGTAGAGTTATACCTTGCTGTTAAAATAAATTAAAATTGTTTAAATTTGCCTGTACTCCTTTATTTATTTATGTTTATATGTAAATTATTATACGATGTAATATGCAATAATTATATTTGTTTGGGTATTCTTTTACTCATAATTATTCATGATTTCAGAGTATAAAACATGAAACCTTCTTATAAAATAATAGTTGGCTTTGTTCTGGTATTTGTCGTGTCTGCCGGAATGTTATCTTTCTGGTGGGCAGGCCAGAAACAAGCGATGTATGAAGATAGCTTCCACAGCAGTTATGACTATGATGTCACTTTCACTACAAATTCGAATCTGAGCAACGTAACTCTTTACATCCCGATTCCTGTTATGGATAACGCGTCTTCAGTTGGGCAGGATATTGTAGAGAATAACTTCAATAACGATGATCCTTCATGGGAGTATGCTCTTGTGGATACTGAACATGGGCTTATGCTTTCCATGAAGACTGATAAGATAGTCCCTAAATTCCGTCCTCTCCCCATACCTATATCCGATGAAAGCGACCCGCCCCAGGAAATAGAGCCCGTGATATCTGATGGGTATTCTGAGGAAACACCTGTTCAGGATCACATCTTCTTTGCAACAATGGTATCTGCTGACCACATCATAGATACAAAGAATCCTCTTGAGCGGGAGATGGTCCTCCTTCCAAAATATGACATCGACAGCTCGCAGAATATCCATAACTATGAAAGTCGTATCTATGTGCAGTATGAAGCCTCCCCTGATGCCCAGGTAGAGATATCTGTCAGCATGACCGGATATAATGAGTGGTGGATTCTGGGCTGGCAATGGAACAGCTACAGTGAATGGATGAATGTCCTGTTGTCAGGTCCTCAGGGCGGCTGGGTCACTGTAGACGGCAGGCTTGTCACCGGAGATGGGGTGTATAAGGAATGATTATGGTTGCCGGTTGTGAGTTATGAGACAAAAGTTGCAGGCAGAATATAATCTGCTGCCTGTATCCTGTTTATCCGATCATCCCAAAGTTTAACTGAAAATTGCCTTTATCTTGTTGATCAGACCGGATAACAATCCATTATTCTCTTTATCCGGGGCTTCATTTCCCGGTCGCCCACCTTCCGGTTCCCCGCCGTTAAAGTTTCCTTTCATACTGTCATTGTTCCTCCTCAGAATGAGCCGATGTGTAGTGAGACAGGGCCAGAGGCCCCATCTCTTCAGCTGGTAGTACACATTAATTTGCGTCTCAAATTACGCTGTCATTGCCTCCCTGGTACATTCTTCGGTATATTCAGTAAGGATGCAGATCTTATAGCCAGCGGGGAAACAGCTTTGAGGATCATGGTCCTTGCAACTCATATAATTGGAATAAACGTCATCAGTACGACAGTATTCCAGGCTATCGGGAAAGCAAGGTCGTCCTTTATTCTTTCAATGTGCCGCCAGATACTTTTCCTCATACCACTGGTACTTCTTCTGTCGCGTTATTTTGATATTTCCGGTGTATGGCTGGCGTTCCCCTTGTCCGACCTGATGGCGGGTCTTTTGAACATGTTCCTCATAGTTAAGGAGTACCGTTATTTCCAGGGCAGGCCGGACCCTGTACCTTCCTGACCTGTCCTGTGATAATTCACGACAATTATTTATATTTTTGAATCCCTGCTTACCTATGGGAGGTTAACATATGCCGGAGAAATCCTGGTTCTTTGCACTAAAAGAAAAAGATTTGACTGATGAGAGCATAGAGTTTGTCAGGGTAAAGGATACTCCCATAATTATCTTTAGGAAAAATGGGCAAATCCACTCTCTCTATGGTAAGTGCGGCCATATGGGCTGCCGACTTTCCAAGGGCACTTTCATTGATGAACATATCCTTAAATGCGGCTGCCATGGATGGGAATATGATACAAGGACAGGTAAGCACCTCGGGGATAAAGAAGCAACCCTTGAGACCTACGAGAACAAAGTAGAGGGAGGAGAAGTGCTCGTTCTGCTTTAACGTGACAAGATATCCTGAAGGAGGTATGAGGTTTTGGTTCCATGGTTCTTTGCAATAAACGAAAGTGAGCTGGATGAAGGCGATAAGAAACCATTGCTGATGGAGGGTAATAAGATACTGCTGCTCAGGCAGGAAGGTGGTTTCTATGCAATATCCAACAAATGTCCGCATATGGAATGCCCACTTTCAAAAGGTGATATGGAAGGATATGTTATCAAGTGCCCGTGTCATGACTGGCGGTTCGATATAAGGAGTGGTGAGTTTCTCGATGCAAAAGAGATAACTGTCCCTGCTTATGAGACAAAGGTCGACGATGGCAAAGTTTACGTTAATCTGGAAAGGTGAGGTTCAGTGAAGAAAGTGGTAATGTACACTCTCAGCACCTGTCCCTGGTGTATGAGGGCCAAGACGTTCTTCAGGGAAAAAAACATTCTCTTTGAGTACATCGATTACGATAAGGCTGACGAAGCGACTCGTAAGTCTATCCTGGAGGACTGCATGTCTCATGGAGAAAAGATGTCCTTCCCCTTCGTCAAAATTGGGGAGGACGTGGTCGTAGGATACGATCCTAAGAAATATTCCAGCCTGCTGGACAAGTGAGGTAATATTCATGGATACGAACAAGCGTATGGAGCAGTTCAGGACCATGTTCCAGAGAGTCATAGACCCACTTGGCTATAAGTTCAGTCCCGACGAAGAGATCGTGGATTTCCTGCTCGAGCAGGAGGTCATGCTGGAAAAGGAGAAAGGCAGTCCTTTCTGTCCCTGCCAGGGGCTGACAGGTGAGCGTGAGCATGATATGAAACTGGTATGCCCTTGCATACCTTTCCACAGAGAGCACTACGATGCAATGAGGCGTTGCTGGTGCGGGCTTTACGTCCATAAGGATGTGGATGATCCGGATGAACTGGTCCAGATATCGAAAAAGGAATTTGAAGCATCAAGAAATAAAGGGTGAAATTGATATTCTAAAGTAAAAGGGATAAGGTTACAGGAGTGAGGTCAATGACGGGGAAAGATAATGAGATCATACTAAATATAAAATCGCGCAGGAGTGTTCGGGATTATCTCGACAGGCCGGTGAGTGAAGAGTCAGTAAAGAAGATAATCGATGCAGGGATATATGCTCCTACCGGCTTTGGTTCGGAGCCCTGGTTCTTTGTTGTGGTGCAGAACAAGGAAATGATGAAAAGGATGTCCGATTACTGCAAGCCGAAATTACTTGCACAGCTTAAAGATATGCCAAACGACAATGTGGCCGAGTTCAAGAAAATGCTGGGCCGGGAAGATTTCGACATATTCTATGGGGCTCCTCTGCTTGTTATAGTTCTTGGCAGTAATGCCGGTTTCACAACTGACTATGATTGTGCCATGTGTGCCCAGAACATGATGCTTGCAGCAACATCAATGGGCATTGGCAGTTGCTGGGTTGGAACAGCCTGTTTTTTCCAGGACAACGTGGAGTTCATGAGCGAACTTGGGATACCCTATGATTACCGGGTTATCGCACCCATTGTGTTCGGATATGAGGGTGAGGTTCTGGAAAGGCCCCCGAGGCAGGAGCCCCGGGTAGTCTGGATACACTGATCTGCCCGGCTATCCCCTTTTCACTATTTCCTAAGACATCTCATGCTTCCGCAGGATAGAATTCTCTGTCAAGCGGAGCGTATCTATCCGGTTCGGACCACTTTTCAGCTAACTTATCTTCCTGAGTTTCCAGTATTGTGTTTGTCACCCTGTCCAGCATGCTCATTGCTCCGAGGTATCCCAGGGACAGTATCCTCTGGGCACCCACTCTGTCATGTATGGGGAAGCCGACTCTTACAAGAGGTATTCCCATCTCCTTTGCAATATACTTGCCATTGGAATTGCCAATAAGCATTTCCGGTTTTACCTTCTTCACTGCATCATTGAATGCATCAAAGTCCACATCCTCAAGAATGGTCACATCACAGTCCGGCTTTACCTGTGCGACCCTTTCCATTGCATATTCTGTGAATCCCGGGGACTTGCTGGAAGATACTACCAATATAGGATGCATGCCGTTCTCAAGTGCAAGGGAAAGTATGCCAAGGACATTGTCCGGGTCTCCGTAGATGGCCACCTTCATTCCATACACATACTTGTGCGCATCCACCATAGCATCTATCAGGCGTCCTCTCTCCTTCTGGTACGTCTCGGGCACATCCGTCCCTGCTATCATGGAAACTGAAGCCACAAACCTGTCAGTATATTCCAGTCCTATGGGTAATGGCAGATTCTGTGAAGGGATATCAAAAGTCTGTTCAAGGTAACTAACCGCCCGGTTAGCATTAGTGATCCCGAGTCCTATCATTGCAGCACTGTTCTTCATGTCTGCTATGTCTGAGTGGAGAGTACCCCCCGGAAAGATCTTCTGCAGTTCTCCTGTAATGGGTGCATCAAAGGTCTCCGAAATGTCCGGCAACAGTATGAATGAATTTGGGCCTATAATATCGGACAGTATTCTCCGGAGTTCGCGTGTGTCCTCAGGTGACACATTCTCTGAGAGCACCACATTGAGTTTGTTATTAAAAATATCGCTGCCGGACCCCTCCGTAGCAGTGAACTCCTTTACGATCGCTTCCACAGCCTTGATGTAGCCGCTGTTGTGGCTATCCTCATAACTGGGCGTTGATACCGGAATTATTATCCTGTCATTAACTATCTCTTCCTCTTCCTCTTTGAACTCTGCAATGATCCGGTTTACATCATCTCCTATTGTCTCGGCCAGACAGGTGGTGGAAACGCCTATTACCTTTGGGTCATAACGCAGGATCAGATTCTTCAGTCCCTTCTTAAGATTCTCACTTCCTCCGTATACTGCTCCCTTCTCGCTCAGGGAACTTGACCCGATGTCCACGGGTTCCCTGAAGTGATGGGCAAGATGCAGTCTCATGTAAGTGCTGCATCCCTGTGAACCATGTAGCAGTACCATGGAATTCTCTATTCCCTTAAATGCCATCACACTGCCTATGGGCTGGCACATGATGCAGGGGTTAACGGTAGCATAACTTCTGTCGGTCATGCTATCGACTCCTGTTGTGTGGTAGTATTGAGATCTTGCATGTTTTCTCTCTCCTTTATTGACTCTTCCGATTCTGCTCTATGGCATGCTTTCCGGGCAAAGTTATTCTTTGAAACGGTATCTGTCTCCAATGCCGGCTTTAGCCTGCTCCCATATGCCTTCCACACCGGGCTGTTCATGGAAGCATCCAGTTCCCTTGCAAAGTTGAGGAAACCATCGTAACCCTCAAACTCGATCACCCTGTCATGGTTGAAATCACAGAAGGCAACTCCAAGCTTGTAGGCCAGGAAACGTTCCTTGACACCTGCCACCATCAGGTCTGCCTTCTGTCTTCTCAGCAGTTCGGCCAGTTCAAGCGGATTGGCATCGTCCACTATCACTGTCCCATCCTTAACCTGGTAGCTAATCTGTTCGTAGTCGTCCTTCTTGCCGGTCTGCGTACCTATGATGACCACTTCCATTCCAAGTTCACGGAATCCCTTGATAAGTGTAAGCGCCTTGGCAGCACCGCCCATGTAGATAGCTGCTGTCTTACCCTGAAGGCGATTGCGGATGCTCCGGATCTCAGGCATTATCCGACTGGTCTCGCTCTCTATTATTTGCTCTGCAATTTGCTTCATCTCCTGCGAACCGAAGAAATCGGCTGCTGTCCGCAAGGCGATTGCAATGTCTTCAATTCCGAAGTAACTGACCTTCCTGAAGGGAATGCCATATTCCTGATGCATCCACTTTGCAAGGTATGTCATGGATCCGGAACACTGCACAAGGTTCAGCCGGGCCCTGTGCGCCTGTGAGATCGTTTCGCAGGTCGCATCCCCAGTCATTGAGGTTATGACCTGGATGCCCATCTTTTCAAAGAGAGGCTTGACAAGCCATACATCTCCTGCCACATTGTAATCTCCCAGGATGTTCATGGTGTACGGGGAAGTTATCTCCGGTTCCCTTGTCCCTATAAGCTGCATCAGGGCATTGCATGCTGCCTTGTATCCGTCGGACTTGGTACCCTTGAACCCTTCCGAATGTACGGCTATTACCGGGATATTGTGTATCCGGCTTGCTTCTTTACAAACTGCCTGGAGGTCATCACCGATTATTCCGACAATACATGTGGAGTATACGAATACTACTGGTGGATTGTACAGTCCGACCAGTTCCTCAATGCACTTTGAGAGCTTCTTCTCACCGCCAAACACCACATCAAGTCCCTTCATATTGCTGGAAAAGCTGGTGCGGAAAGTCTCCTTTGCGCTGGACAGGCTGCCCCTGATATCCCAGGTGTAACTTGCACAGCCGATAGGTCCGTGGACCAGGTGCACCGCGTCGGTCACGGGATTTAAGGCAACACGTGCACCTGAGTACACGCAGGCCCTCTGGCTCATGGCGCCTGCCAGGGAAGTACTGTCACAGGCAAGTGCAGTATCCTTTTTCTTTGCCTGCTTGAGGGCTATATATGGCTGTCTTTCGTCCAGTGTGTTAACCACGCTTGTTATTTCCGGCATATTGATTCTCCGTAAATGGTTTATGAGGTCGTTACTGTACGACCTCCAGTTCTTCTTCGGGAATTGTCTTGTCCTTTATGTCCAGGAAAGTGTTGCCGATCCACTCGACCATCCGGGCTGCCCCTGCATATCCCATGACCGGGAAATGGTGCATATTTGCCCTGTCCATGATGGGGAATCCTACTCTTATGAGCGGTATGTCCTCTGCGAGTGCGATGTGCTTTCCGTAGGTATTGCCTATGAGCATGTCCACAGGTTCGTTCTTTATTATCTGGTGGAGAGTGAACAGATCGGCTCCGGTAAGTATCTGTGAATCCGGATACAGTGGGTGTACCAACTGTGCCATCTCACTCTCAAATGCCTTGCTCGTAGTTCCAGTAAGGACTACTGTCGGCTCCATTCCCATCTCAAGCACCAGGCTTGTCAGGCCGTGGATTATGTCAGGATCACCAAAGATCGCGACCTTCTTTCCATAGTAGTGTGGATGGGCATCGGTCATCATATCGACAACTCTTGCTCTTTCCTGCTCTAGTTCCGGTGGTATCGGAACATTAGCAAGTTCTGCTGCCTTCATAATGAACCTGTCAGTGTAGCGCACACCGATTGGCACTGGTCCTATCTGTGCAGGGACCTTGAACTTTGTCTTGAGTAACTGTGCTGCCGCCCCGCCGGCCATGCTGCATAAGGCAATCGTTCCGGCAGAGTTTGCAGTATCCTCGATATCCCCGACAGGTGTGCCGCCCTTAGCATATAGTGACCCGTCTCCTAAAAGGCCGGAGTCGAATACGTTTGTCTGGTCCGGGAACACGATAGCAGGTATCTTCATTATGGAAAGTATCCTCTTGATCTCCCGGATATCCCCGGGGTCCACGAAGCCGGGTATGACATTGAGTTTCCCGTTGGGCTTTGACTTGCGGGCAAAGCTTGTGACAAAGGACTTCACCATGTTGTCATAGCCGGTCACATGGGAGCCTACATAGCTTGGTGTGGATGCTGCACAGAGCTTAATGGATGGATCGATGAGTTCCTCCATCTTCACATCCTCAATTATCTGGTTAACATCATCACCGATGGTCTCAGCTACACATGTGGTGTGTATGGCTATAACCTCGGGCTGGTAGACAGCCTCTATGTTCGTGAGTGCCTCCCTGAGGTTTGATGCTCCTCCGAACACTGCGGTCCCTTCAGAGAAACTGCTGCTTGTGGCTGCAGTCGGTTCCCTGTAATGCCTTGTGAGGCACATGCGCAGGTATGAGAGACATCCCTGCGATCCATGGCTGTGGGGCATACAATTGTGCACACCCATTGCAGCATACACAGCCCCTATGGGCTGGCAGATCTTTGCAGGGTTGACTACCAGTGCATTTCTCTCAACCTTTTCCTTTGGCGTATAATCTAGCATTCTACCTCTCCTTTTATTCTGCCTTCCAGGGTGTCTTCATCAGACTCCAGGTCGGATTGTTCACTGCCATGTCAGCATCTCTTGCAAAGTTCAGCACTCCTGAGAATCCTGTATACCTCCCACTGTAATCATAGGAGTGTATCTGCCTTGAGGGAATTCCCATCTTCTGTGCCATGTACTTGTCCTTTATACCCGAGCAGAACAGGTCCGGCTTTAGCTCCTTAATGAGGAACTCCGTTTCATAATGGTTAAGGTCGTCTACAACGACTGTCCCGTCTTTCATTTCGGGGAACATTCCCTCATAGTCCATCAGGCCAAGCTGTTCCTTGAGTTCCTTCATACGCTCTTCACTGATGGCAGGCTTGTACCCTTCCTCCATTTCATAGTGCAGATCCTCAAGTATTGAACTGGAAGCCTTCTCCTTCATGCCTTCAAGGACCTTCCTGCCTTCGTAGTCATCCCGGTGCGCGAACTGATATCCGGCAACAATCACCTTCATGCCGAGATCCTCAAAGAGATTCTGGTAGTGGTGTGACCTGGAACCGCCGGAGTATATGAATACCTTCTTGCCTGCCAGCTTCCTTCTGTACTTCTCAAGTTCAGGCTGGATCTTTGCCATTTCTTCTTCTATTACTTCCTCTGTCTTCCTGGTCAGTTCAGGATCATCGAAAAACTGAGCCATCTTTCGAAGTGACTTCTTTGTGCCCTCTACTCCAACATAGTTGACCTTAAGCCAGGGCACGCCGTACCTCTCTTCCATCATGCGATTTGTATAGTTCACAGACCTGTGGCACAGCAGGATACTCAGCTTTGCCCTGTGAGCCTTTGCAAGACTATGGAAAGAACCGTCGCCTGTAAAGCTTGACACTATGCGGTACCCTATCTTCTCAAATAGTGGCGTTATCTCCCAGAGGTCTCCTCCGATGTTATACTCTCCAAAGATGTTGATATCGAATGGAGTCGGATCCTCAAGTTCCTCCGTACCTATCACATGTTCCATGAGCACGTTGCTTGCAATGTGATGCCCGGCTGACTGGCTGACACCCCTGTAACCCTCACAGCGAAGTGCCATGACCTTGATGCCATGTTCCTTCTGTGCCTCAAGAGCTACTGCTTCTATATCATCTCCGATCAGTCCCACAGGGCATGTAGCGCAGATAGAAATCGCGCCAGGCTTGAAGATCCTGACCACATCATCAATGGCAGTTTTGAGCTTCTTCTCACCACCGAACACGATATCAGTTTCTATGATATCAGTTGAGAAACTGTACTGCAGCCCAACATTGACAGTCAAAAGTAATAATAGTGTTCTTAGTCTTGATGTATTCGACAAAAAATGCAACAAAAACTAAGAACATATGACATTATTCCTAACGAGAATATATGCTTTCCTGTCGGAACTATTGTGGCAGTAAACCAACTTTATGATATCCTTGACTTTCCTACTGTTTTCGGTAAACACAAAAAGAATGGTATTGATATCAACAACCTGCTGAAGGCTCTTGTAAGCTACAAGCTTACAGATAATTTCAGCATAAGTAAAGCTCATGACTGGATAAAACGTGATGAGGTACTTGATATCTTCGATCTCGAAGATTTCAGTGAAAGGACACTTTACAGGGTTCTTGAAACCCTGGGAAATAATCGTGAAACGATTATTTCCGATATTCAGGACAGACTGTTTGACAGGTATGACTTCGAACATACCAACATCAATATGGATTGGACGAGTATCGTTCTGTATGGGGATAAATCTCCTCTCGGAAAGTATGGATATAGCAGAGATCACAGGCCTGACAAAAAACAGATAACTTTGGGTATAACTGAACTTGCAGATCCCATAAACGTGCCTATAGGCATCACCGTAGAACAGGGAAATATGCATGATCAGAAACACTTCAGGAAAACGTATCAACAAGTAAACAAAAGGCTCAAGCAAGAATCACTTGTTGTTTTCGATAAAGGAGCTCACAGCATAGAGAACACTGCCATGATAATGGCAGATGATATGCAGTATCTGACTGCAAGGAAGCTCAATAAGAGTGACGACAAGATAATAGCTAATTTCGGGGACTTTTCTCTTGAAACCATTGACCCTGATGATGGCATATATGGAATGAAGATAGTAAAACCAAGTAGTGTCAACTATTTTTATTTCTCTGAAAAACTCCAGATAGAGCAACTTGAATCAAGAGCAAGGAAGATAATGAGGCAGATAGAGGAAGCAAAAGAGATACAGGAATCTATTGATAAGAATAAGAAGCTGCCTAAAAAGTTCAGGATCAATAATGCCCTTGTTGATGTTGTTTATTCATTGCAGACAAAGCTGGTGAATCTTGATGAAGAAGAAGCTATCAAACTTCTCGAAGAACGTCTGATCACAGGCAGAGAGGGATTTTTCTGCCTGAGATCAAGCAAGAATTTGACATTGAAACAAGCTCTTCAAACATACAGGAAAAAGGATTCTATCGAGAAGATCATCAATTCCCTGAAGAATGAGATAGAGATCAAACCGCTAAGAGTGTGGTCGGATGCTAGTGTTTATGGAGCTATTATTATCGGGTTCATTGCACAATTGTTCATATCGCTGTTGCGATATGAGTTCAATGAACTCAAACATAAGTCCACAAAATTCATTAAAAATAGCTTATTGAATTTGACAGTTACCGTCGATTTCCTGAAAGAAGGGGCCAAAAAGTACATTTATGCCAACTTTGATGCTATAAATACACTGATCTTAAGGCAAAAAAGGGCAAAATCGTAGAATTTTGCATGAAATTGTTTAAACTGTCAAATAGGTTTTCCTGACAAAAAAACGAAAAAATTGGGCTGAAAGAGAAGACATTCTCTTCATCAAGGAGTGAAAACTGTCAAACTTGGGCTGCAGGTAATTATCTCCGCCATTCTCTGCCTTTCCCATGCTACGGCGGGTTCCCCACGTGTAATATCCACACCCTATAGGCCCGTGGACTATGTGCACCATGTCCTTGATAGGTCCCATGACCACGCCCTTGCCGCCTGCAAAAGCGCAGCCGCGGTTTGTCATGATGCCGGGTACCACCTTGGTGTCGGCTTCAATATGCTGGTCTGTGGAACAGTTCCTTACAACCACATGTTTTCTCCTGTCCCTGGCAACCTTCTCGGGATACCTCTTCATCATTTCATCAACGATGTCCTGTGTGGCTTCTACTTCAGAGCTCATTGTGATTCCCTCTCTACGGTAATGTCGCCTTCTTCTCCGGTACGTATCCTGATGGACCCAGGTATGTCTGTCACGAATATCTTCCCGTCTCCGGCATGCCCTGTGTTGTTTACTTCTATTATCTTCCGGACAACCTCCTCAGTTGCTCCGTCGTCAACAACTATTGTGAACATGCGTTTTGGGATAAAGGGTATGCAGTTCTTTGATGCAGCAGTCTCCGGGGTTGGGAGCGGGGGTTCAAATTCATAACACAGACCCTTCTGTTTGCCCCGGCCCATTACTACCTGGACCGTGAAAGAAGGATATCCGCAGTCTGAAAGGGCCTCTATCGTCCGCTGGACCTTGTTCATGCGGATGATGGCTGTTATTTCCTTCATTTTCATTCCTCTGCGAGAATCAAATGCCTGTTTCGCCTGTGCGTATTGTGTATGAGCTCTCTATGGGGTTGATGAAGATCTTGCCGTCACCGTACTTGCCGGTGTGTGCTGAGCGCTTGATTATTTCCACGACCTTGTCCTGATTCTCGTCGTCAACCACCATCATGATCATTGTCTTTGGGAGTTCATCAAAATGAACTTCTGCTGTATGGATGCCCCTCTGTTTTCCCCTGCCGAATACATCTATCTTGGTAAGGGAAACAAAGCCTTCCTTCTCAAGTTCCTCCACAACATACGAGACCTTGTTCGGCCTGATAATTGCACGTATCATCTGCATTATTATCACCTCATAGTTCGACAATTCCAAATTCTACCATCATTGCTTCAAGATCATCCATTTCCAGTGGCTTCGGGACAACGAACAGCTCATTGGTTTCGATGTTGTTGGCCAATGTAAGATATTCATTTGCCTGGTTGCAGTCAGGGTCATATTCGATTACTACCTTCCTGTTGATCTCAGCTCGCTGGACAATATTGTCTCTTGGCACGAAGTGAATGAGCTTGCTCCCAAGCCTTTGTGCAAATGCTTCGAGAAGTTCGCGTTCTCCATCTACATTTCTGCTGTTGCAGATGATGCCGCCAAGACGTGCACCTCCCTTTGCATACTTCTGGATACCCTTGCAGATGTTGTTAGCTGCATAGATGGCCATGAGTTCCCCACTTGCAACTATGTAGATCTCCTTTGCCTTTCCTTCACGGATAGGCATTGCGAAACCTCCGCATACTACGTCACCGAGTACGTCGTAGAATACGTAATCCAGATCCTCATTGTATGCACCAAGGTTTTCCAGCAGGTTAATTGATGTGATTATTCCTCTTCCTGCACAACCGACACCTGGTTCAGGTCCGCCTGATTCGACACACTTTATTCCTCCAAATCCTGGTTGTAGAAGCTTGTCGAGTTCAACAGATTCATCACCTTCTGCTCTTAATGTGTCAAGTACTGTCCTCTGGTTAAGACCGCCAAGAAGCATTCTTGTTGAGTCCGCCTTAGGGTCACATCCTACCAACAGTATCTTTTTTCCCATCATGGCGAGTGCTGCTGTCAGGTTCTGTGTAGTCGTTGACTTTCCGATTCCGCCCTTTCCGTATATTGCTACTTGTCGCATGGTCTTACCTTCAATTCTTTGTTACTTGTTCTTGTGTACTATTTCGGAGCTGCTTTTCGAATAGTACAACGGAATCCTATGTACTAGATAATATTATATAAAGTTTTGTAAAACATAAATATACTATAATTTATAAAAATAACCAAAAAGAATATTAGTTGCACTTATTCAGCTATTTTGAAAATTAACAACGAGGTGTTTTATTTTTTAGTCCATGGGCGGTACAACAGGAAATTCTGTCTGATCAGGAACGACCCTTATATATAATTTCATTTTAGAACACTCGTTTATGGGTCAAGGCAAACATTAAGATTTAAATCCCAAAGTCCGTGGTTCAGGACGAGGAAATCAGAAAGAGGGCAGATAAAAAAGAAAAATGGGGGCGAAGGGACAAAACTCCCTTCTGCTTATTCTGAAAGATATTTAGCAACCATCTGCTGCATGTCTGAAGCCATCTGTGAGAGTTCCTGTGAGCTCTTTGCCAGTTCCGCCATAAAAGCATTCTGCTGCTCCACGGCAGCAGAGGTTTCTTCTGTTCCTGCAGCTGCTTCCTGTGAAAGCGAGGCGGCCTCGTCTACTGTTGCAGTTATCTCCTCAATGGAAGCGGACTGCTCTTCTGCAGCAGCTGCAATGTTCTGCGCCATTAGGGCAACCTTATTGCTTTCCTCAACTATCTTCTGGACCGCTTCTACTGTATGGTTGAGGGCCTGTACTCCTGTCGACACTGTATAGGTGCCTGTTTCCATCGAAGATATGGCAGCATGAGTGCCGTCTCTGATCTCAATAAGCAGGCCGGCTATCTGTGTGCAGCTTTTCTGGAGTCCTCTGCGAGCTTTCTGACCTCGTCTGCAACTACAGCAAACCCTCGCCCATGCTCGCCGGTTCTTATTCGATAATGGATCTACATAGATGAACATGGATTTTTAACTATGTGGGAGACATCAATGTTCGTATTTGGATCGGATAGAAATTGCCTCTAAAATGCTGGAAAAAGGAAAAATTCAAGAACACCCTCATAATGGGTTTTTTCTTGCACCAGAAAAGTCTATCTCTTGTGAAAGTATTGGTTCAGAGCTGGTAAAAGCAGAAGAAGGTATGGGAAATGCGCTTAAAGCGCATCTCCATCGGTTTCCCCTGTGCGTATCCTTACTATCTTTGCAATCGGATAAGCAAAGATCTTGCCGTCACCGATGGTTCCGGTGGCTGCTGCCTTTGAAATGATATCAATGACCTTGTCGGCATCTGTATCATTTACAACGATTTCCATCTTGATCTTTGGCAACAGGTCAACGCAGTACTTGCGTCCTCTCCACTGCTGCATTACACCCTTCTGCTTACCGCGGCCTTTTACGTCGGTAACTGTAACACTCTCGAATCCTGCTTCATCAAGTGCATCCTTAACTTCGTGAACCTTTGTTGGCCTTATGATCGCTTCTATCTTCATCATTTAAATCACTCCTCGTGAATCATGAACTCAGGGTATGCACTGATACCGTGTTCTACTATGTCCAGCCCGGTGATCTCGTGTTCTTCGGATACACGCAGTCCGATCACCAGGTCGATTAGCTTGAAAATCACGAACGCTGCACCAAATGCCCATACGATACTAAGTATTACTCCGGCCAGCTGGATGAGAAGGAGCTGTACTCCGCCACCGTAGAACAGACCAGCGACTTCAGCAGTATATGCTGCACCTTCAAGTATCGTACCATTGGTTCCAAGTGCGAAGAGACCAACTGCGATAAGTCCCCAGCTACCGGAGTATCCGTGTACTGCTATGGCACCTACAGGGTCATCCACCTTGAGTACGTTCTCATTGAACATTACGCCTGCATATACTACGATACCACCGATTAAACCTATTATGATTGCTGCAGTGTTGTTGACCGAGCCACAAGCTGCCGTGATCGCTACAAGGCCTCCAAGCAGACCGTTCGCGGTAAGTGAAGGGTCTGGCTTTCCTGTCTTCATCCAGGTGATGGCCATGACAGCTATACAACCGGCTGCAGCTGCAAGGAATGTGTTTGTTATCACAAGGCTGATGAACGGATCGTTTCCATCCAGTGTACTACCTCCGTTGAACCCTACCCAGCCAAACGCCAGTATAAGTGTACCGAGGAACGCCAGTGGAAGGCTGTGACCGGGTATTGCCATTGGCTTGCCGTTCTTGAACTTCCCGATCCTTGAACCAACGACCAGTACACCGGCAAGTGCCGCATATCCGCCTATGGAGTGAACTACTCCGGAACCGGCAAAGTCATGGTGCGCAACACCGATGGCATCAACGAGGAAGCCGCTTGTAAGTATTCCTGCACCACTCCATACCCAGTGTCCGTAGATGGGGTAAATGAGTGCGACCATAATTACTGTGAATATGAGGTATGCCTTGAAATCAGTTCTCTCAGCCATTGCACCTGATACTATGGTTGCACCGGTTGCTGCAAAGACCATCTGGAACCACCAGCTGTTCCACAGTGCGTTGTCAGCACCCATCAGGAAGAACTGGTCAATACCTATAAGGCCTGCATAGTCTGCACCATACATAATGCCCCAGCCGACTGCCCAGTATACAACTACACCCAGACAGATGGTCATGAAGTTCTTCATCAGGATGTTAGCTGTGTTCTTCGTGCGAGTAAGCCCGATCTCAACAAGCGAGAATCCCGCATGCATCAGGAACACAATGGCACCTGCGATTATCAGCCACAAGACTGTAAGCGCGGTCTGGAGGTTTGCAATATCCTCTGCATTTTGTTCTACGGTTTCTGCCGAACCCGGCACGGCAAACGCCATAAGTATGACACTGATAAGCAGCAAGAACTGCAATATCATTCTGGAATCGATTTTTGGTAATGTTCTGATCATGGCTATACACCTGAACTTTGTCTTACTAGGTAGACGGATACCCAGTGTAGAGTTTATTCTATTTATAATTTTGTATTATCTATTATGTTACCAAGTCTGTACATGTAGTTGCATACTGCAGATAACACCAATACTTCAGTCAGGCGACTTGGCAAACGTGAAGTCAGTTGCTGCCCGACGCAGAATCAAATCTCTTTGGAATATTTATCAATATTAGTATAATATTCTAAAAGCATATATATGGTGTAAGTGCATATTTCGCTCTGATGAGAGACACATACTACAACATGGACTGCATCGCCGGCGCAAAAAATTATATTCCGGATGCAGTGGTGGACCTTGTCATCACGGATCCGCCTTTTGCCATAGAGGGCGATCAGCTACACAAGCTCTATAACCGCAAGGAGGAACATGTTGTGCAAGGTTATGTGGAGGTCTCAAGAGAGAATTACAGGGATTTTTCTTTCAGGTGGATAGGGCAGGCAAAAAGGATTCTGAAAGACACAGGTTCCATGTATATCGTTTCAGGGTGGACCAACCTGCTTGATATCCTGCTTGCCATTGAACAGAACGGCCTTGAGCTCATCAATCATATCATCTGGAAATACAACTTCGGGGTAAGCACCAAGCACAAATTCGTGACTTCCCATTATCATATCCTCTACTGTCGGAAAAAGGACCTTGCAGAAGCCAAGTTCAATCCTTACTGTCGTTTCGGTGCCGCGGAAAAGGATTCGGAGGGTTCATCCATGCTCTACTGTGATCTTGAGGATGTATGGACTATCGGTCGGGATTTCAAAAAAGGCAGGACAAAGAACAGTAATGAACTACCTGTTGAACTGCTCAGGAAGATGATCCTTTATTCCTCGGACGAAGATGACCTTATATGCGACTTCTTCCTGGGAAGCTTTTCCACCGCAAAGGTCGCCCGTTCCCTTGGCAGATACTCTACAGGTTTTGAAATAAACAGAACAGCATATGAGCACCAGATCGAGCATATCAATAATATACAGCGTGGATGGATGCTGGAGGGCCTGCGGTCCAATGGCGGCAATCCGCATTTCAACCAGAGGAAACGCTGGACAAAAGAAGAGACTGGCAGCGTAATGGAACGCTATCATAACATAAAGCGCACCGGGGTCACCGACAGGCAGGCTTATTCCATTCTGTCACAGGAATTTGGCCGGGGTTACTTCTCAATGATGAATATTGTAAAAAAGAGCAAGCTATAGTTTTTTCTTCCTTAAAGCAGGGCAAGCGGACAGGGCCGTCAGATCTGTTTCATCCGCCTGTATTCCACTACTGTGGAAACCGGGAGCGTCTCTACCTTAATGCCTGCCTCTTCTACAGCAGCCACAGCATTAATGCCTGCCATGACAGGAATGCCGACCATTCCTCTTGAGACCGGCGCATAGAATACTTCTTCCCCAGGTTCGCCGATACATATATGTCCCTGAATATCTGCTTTTTTGGCAAGCTCCATCACTTCAAGGGCTCTGGATGCTGCAGCTGCAGGTATTTCCCGCACATTGGCCAGCATTTTCCCGCTTCCCGTGTCGAAAGTCTGAAGAACGGAGGTCGACTTTCTTCTTAAGAAAAGTTTAATGGGATCGATGGATGTACCGTTATAGGATATGAGATCAATAAAACCTTCAGGTTCATGATTTTCTATTTGCATCAGCCCGCCGTAAGCAGGGGAGACAGGTATGCCGCTTTTGAGCAGCAGGCCGTCAAATGTGATACTGCATACTGTTGCCAGAGCTATCTGGCCTTCAGGCACATAAATATCAAACTCTGTTGAGTCCTCTTCGAAAACGGCAATCTTGGAGCTGATAGTTGCTCCCTGGGACATTGCATACCTGACAACGTCAATAGCATTGTCAAAATCATCCTTGTCAATATAGGTGACATTTACGATGACATTTCCCTTGCCGGTGTTAAGGTCGTAATCGGCCCTGTATATGAGTTCCTCTATTCTTGTAATGATAAAACCGAGCCTGTCGCTGATAAGGGCATCGCTTAGCTCTTTTTTACCGCGCTCTGTAATAGTACGGCCTATGTATCCGTGTTTCTGGGTGAATCCTCTTTCATCAAGTATTCTCAGATGATATCTGACAGCCCTCTCTCCTATCGCATAGCCACGGTTGTGAAGCTCGTCGGCAATAAGTCGTGCACCTACAGGCTTATCGCTCTCACTGATGATGCGCATAATTTCCACAAGTTTTCTCTCAACATTCGGGTCTGTCATTTTTCTCACCATTTGGCCATCAGCCAGTTCTAATCACTCTAACTAATAGAATGTGCCTCTTATTTAAGTTGTGTGTATTCAGATACGTCCTGTCCGGAGTATGTATACCACAAGCCACATCCCCAAAAGTCCCGCCATGACAAATCCTGTAACTCCAAGCACCGGCATGCACCAAATATGTGGTTCCTGCCCGGTCTGGATATTCTTCTCTATTCCTGTCACTCTTATTAAATGATGGCTCAATTTTCCATATATTTACATTCGGGGAAATTGTTAAATATTCTTTAACTCCAATTTGTAATAGGTGAGGTAGGGTGTAGAATATTGACTTTATGCTCGCCTACAGTTAACAACAGGAGTGAGAATATGTTATTTTTAAGTATAAGCACATGGCAACCCGAGGAAAGTGACCAGGTAATTGAGCATTTCAAGAAGCTGAGACCTCCCGCGGGCGTAAACGTCATGAACCAGTGGGTAGACCTTTCCGGCGGAAGATATTTCATACTGTACGAGACCAACGATGCTAAGGCATTTGCAGAATTCAATCTGCCCTGGTCGGACATTTGCTATATAGAGAGTTGCCCGGTAATGGAGTCTACTGATTTCATTAAACTGATGAGCTCAAAGGGAGTCTGATATCACTCCCTTTTTATTTGCTGTCACTCTGCAGGTCCTAAAGTTATCTTCTTTTCCGAGTTCCCAAGGCTTACGGTAAAATCACCTGCCGGAAGCGCGTCTGTTCCATGGCTGTGATTGAAGTTGCCCTCGCTGTCCGAGTTTACGGCCTGCATGGCTATGAAATCCAGCCTTACCTTTTTTTCGCCTTCCTGAGCTTCCCCATTGATGAGTATGTCGTATGTCCCGTGAGGAACGTTATCTTCCGCAAATTCGGCAACTCCTCCATTCGCATCAAAACTCCTTTTAAAATCGATGAACATCTTTACGATGAAATTGAGATCCCTCACCTGCCTGGATCTGACCACGAAACGGTTCCTGCCCTTGGGTATCCTGATCCCCTCAAAACTATACTCGTAAGAGCCGTCCCTGACAATCACATCTCTTGAAAATGAGACCTCGATGTCCATCACCTTATCGGGTTCTGTCTTACCCTGAATTATCAGGACGTCTCCTGCATTTGGAGTCTCCGGCAGGATGCTCCAGCTTGCAACTTCAGTTTCAGAATTTTCAGGGCTTGCCTGTGGTCCCTGCGTCAGGGAATAGATGAATTTAGCAAAAATAAGGAATAGGTTCTCGCCTTTACTGATGACCATCCTCCATCCTCCAGATACCTGGTATTCATATTAAATATCTTCTTCCTCTTTACTTAAAGGTGAAGCTGCCTCTTGTTCATGCATTACCTTTTCCCTGTTTACAAGCATATCTATCTTGCTTTCCAGCCCGATCATCATCTCTTTGAGGTCTTTTACTTCGTCCCTGGTTGCATAATCAGCCTTCTTGAAGGTATCCTGTACTCTGGCAGTGATCCTGTTTTCCATTTCTTCTTTCTGCTTTTTCTGCTCGTCTACCAGTTCGCGTACGAATTTCTTGCCTTCTTCCTTCCTCATTTCACCATTTTCGATCAGATCATCAGTGAAATCCTGGATCTTTTCTTCGGTGAGGGCCCACATACCAATGCCAAACAAGGTGGCTTTTTTCCATAATTCTGTCATATCTCTCAATTCTAAACCTCCAGTGATTAATTGGTAGGTGTTATGATAAATATCTTATTCTGAGTCTGGTGAACTACCCAGACCCTAAAGGGTCAGTGCTTCCTGCTCAATAGTAGCATCCTACTAAGTATCAACAGGCTATCCCCGCAGTTCCTGCGGTTTGTTGTATCATTGTCATTCCGTAGTTGCGGATATTGACAGCGGCATTAATATCTCGATCATGGAATGCTCCACAAGTGCAGGTCCATGTCCTGTCATCCAGAGTTAATCCTCTGTAGACTATATTGCAGATAGAACATGTCATTGAACTGGGATAGAACCTTGGTATCTTTACAAGCTTCTTTCCAATTTCTTCCAT
>NZ_JAUXNK010000028.1 GCF_030682845.1 Methanolobus sp.
CATGGAGTTCGTTTGTAACCATGCTGGAATATAAGGCAAAATGGATTGGAAAAACAATACTCCGCATAGGACGATTTGAGCCATCAACTAAAATCTGTAATGTGTGCGGAATCCACAACGGAAAATTAACACTTGCAGATAGGGAATGGCAATGTCCTGAATGCAAAACCAAGCATGACAGGGATATTAATGCCGCTATTAATATCAAAAAGTTTGCTTTAGATAAGCAAAATCAAATTGGAATGTAACACCGTTGGAACTACGGGAAGAGCCTGTGGACTTGTCCTCAAAAGAGGAAAGAATGAAGCAGGAAGCCACCCTATTCATAGGGTGGTAGTTCACTCAAATGAACCTTAACAAACTTCCAGAGCCCTTAGGAGTTGCTTGAGATCCGCCTTGGTGCTCTCGACGAAAACACCCCTTGTACCTGAAATGATGATGGTCCAGTCCCCGCCGCTGTACATCCAGTTATGCTGGGGTACCCAGTCCATCTTATAAAGTTCAGTATAAGCGCTTGCCAGAGCATCGAACATCATATTCACCGCTCCGCAGAACTTGGCGGTCGTCTGGGCCATTTCTTTTGGCATTTCCATCTTGGCCTTATAATCCACAAGTTTTCCTTCCGGGCTGAAGATACCGGCTGCCATTACGCCTTCAAATTTCAGAAGCTCATCTAACGATAGGTTGCACTCTTTTCTTTCCATACTCTTACCCCATTTCAAATTAAGATGATTTTAATCATCCCTATCAAAATAGAGGCATATTGCCGTATATAAGTATATGGCAGTGCACCTCTAATTTTCTAAAATAAGTTCGTTGTAGGTGTAACCTATTTCACGGGCCTGCAATGTGGGAATTCTCACTTCGCCAGCACTTTCCTCAGGAACTGCCCCGTATAGGATACCTCGTTCTTTGCAATCTCCTCGGGTGTCCCTTCTGCAATAACCTCTCCGCCTCTGGCACCGCCCTCGGGTCCCATGTCAATGACCCAGTCTGCAGTCTTTATCACATCGAGGTTATGCTCGATGACTATTACGGTATTGCCTGCTTCCACAAGTCTCTGGAGAACTTCGAGGAGCTTCTTCACGTCATCGAAATGCAGTCCTGTGGTAGGTTCGTCAAGGATGTATACTGTCTTGCCCGTGGAGCGCTTGCTCAGCTCGGTCGCCAGCTTGACCCTCTGGGCCTCGCCGCCTGACAGGGTTGTGGATGACTGGCCGAGTTTTATGTATCCCAGGCCCACATCGTAAAGTGTCTGAAGCTTACGGTTAATGGCCGGTATGTTCTCAAGAAATCCGAGGGCCTCCTCAACGGTCATATCCAGTACCTCGGCTATGTTCTTATCCTTGTAAGTGACCTCCAGGGTCTCACGGTTGTAGCGCTTCCCGTGGCACACTTCACAGGGTACGTACACATCCGGCAGGAAATGCATCTCGATAGTGATTATCCCGTCGCCGGAACATGCCTCGCACCTGCCGCCGCGGACATTGAAACTGAAACGGCCTGCCTGGTATCCTCTTGCACGGGAGGTCTTTGTCTGCGCAAAAAGCTCCCTTATGGGTGTAAAGAGATTAGTATAGGTAGCGGGATTTGATCTTGGAGTCCTTCCGATAGGTGACTGGTCAATGGTTATGACCTTATCCACGTGCTCAAGGCCCTCTATTTCCCTGAACTTTCCTGGTATTTCCCTGGCCCTGTTAAGTCTTTTCGCAAGCACCTTGTTCAGGGTCTCATTGATTAACGTGCTCTTGCCAGAACCGGATACCCCGGTAACGCAGACAAGTATGCCCAATGGGAACGAGACGTCCACATCTTTGAGATTATTCTCGCCGGCTCCATACAGCATAAGCATGTTCCTGGACTTACGTCTCTTCTCCGGGATATTGATCTTTAGTTTGCCGCTCAGGTATTTTCCGGTGTTGGAGTCTTCATTATCCATTATCTCTTCGGGGCTGCCTTCTGCAACTATTTCTCCTCCATGGATACCAGCTCCCGGGCCCATATCAACTACGTGGTCCGCGCTGCAGATAGTTTCCTCATCGTGTTCCACCACAAGTACGGTGTTGCCGATGTCCCTCAGGTGCCTGAGGGTGTTGATGAGCCGCAGGTTGTCCCTCTGATGCAGGCCGATACTGGGTTCGTCAAGGATGTACAGCACTCCCATCAGGCTTGAGCCGATCTGGGTTGCAAGCCGGATACGCTGTGCCTCCCCTCCGGAAAGGGTTGCAGCCGACCTGCTCAGAGTCAGGTAATCCAATCCTACATCCACCAGGAATCCAAGCCTGGCCTTTATCTCTTTCAGGATAAGGCGGGCAATGGCATATTCACGTTCGTTGAGCTTGGTTTCCAGCATCTGGAAGAAGTGCAGGCATTCTTCGACCGACATCCCGGTAACTTCAATGATGTTGTAGCCATCAACCTTTACCGCGAGGCTGGCAGGCTTGAGCCTTTTTCCCTGGCAGACAGGGCAGGGTTTCGTACTGATGTATCGTTGCATCCTGTCCTTGTTGCTCTCGGATTCCGTTTTCTCAAATACCTTGGACAGATTTGCAATAACTCCCTTGAACCTGCCAGTATGCTTCCAAGTGCCACCGTTCCTGCCAGTGTGGGAGAAGGGTATGGGTTCCTCGCTGCCGTAGAATATGAGATGCTGCATCTCCGGGTCCAGTTTGCTAAACGGTACGTCCATGGAGAATTTCTTGTACCTGGCAAGGGATTCCAGGGATTGCATGTAGTAGCCGTCCTTGGTCTTGCTGTCCCAGGGTTCGATGGCACCCTGAGCCAGGGTCAGTGTCTTATCCGGCACTATCAGGTCCGGGTCGAATTCCATTGAAGTGCCAAGTCCGTGGCATTCCGGACATGCACCCTGCGGACTATTAAATGAGAATGCTGCAGGCTCCATTTCTTCAAAGCCGATGCCACATTCTGAGCAGGCCAGGTTCTCGCTGAAGGTCATTTCCTCGCCATCAACTATCTGCACAGTAAGAGTGCCTCCGCCCTTTTCAAGAGCAGTTTCCACTGATTCCGATAGCCTTTCCTCGATGCTTTTCTTTATTACAAGCCTGTCCACAAGTACTTCGATATTGTGCTTGACATAGCGTTCAAGATCGATACTGTCCACATCTTCCAGCGAGTGGATCTCGCCATCTATACGTGCCCTTGTGAAGCCGTCGGCAAGCAGGTCAGCGAGCAGTTTCCTGTACTCGCCTTTCCTTTCCCTTACAACCGGAGCAAGCACATGTATCTTTGAATCCTCCGGGAGTTTCATTATGCTGTCCACTATCTGGTCCACGCTCTGGGTCTCAATGATCCTTCCGCATTGTGGACAGTGCCTGATGCCTATTCTTGCATAGAGCAGTCTGAGATAATCGTATATCTCGGTCACCGTACCCACAGTTGACCTGGGGTTTTTGCTTGTGGTCTTCTGTTCAATGGATATGGCCGGGGACAAACCCTCTATGTATTCTACATCAGGCTTTTCCATAAGCCCCAGGAACTGCCTGGCATAAGCTGAGAGCGACTCCACATACCTTCTCTGCCCTTCGGCGTAGATGGTATCAAAAGCAAGGGACGATTTCCCTGAACCGCTGAGCCCTGTTATCACAATAAGCTTATCCCGGGGCAACGTCAGGTCAAGGTTCTTAAGGTTATGTTCCTTTGCACCTTTTATTACTATATTACTTAAGGACATGTCTATATTTTCATAAGGTGGTTAGTAAGTAAAGTTTGCGGTAACTATTCTTTGAAATTAATTTCACAGACTTATGTTATCTGTTGTCTGGCAAGACACCTCCGAATGAAAGAAATAAGATATGTTCATGGTTCAACAAAACTTTTCCTGATAAAAGGTTATATCATGTAAAACCCTATAAACCAGAATCATATATGATACAAAAGATAAGACCGAGGCGTCAATCATGGTAAAATGGAAAAGGGATCTGGGACTGGAAGGAAGAATGGTCCTGACGATGTTCCTGCTGGCTGCAGTGTATCTGCTCTTTTTGGCATTCCTCGCTTCTATGGGGACTTCGATGGGAGTCATGCTACTCTTTATAGGTCTGTTCATGGGGCTGCAATACTATTATTCTGACCGGCTTGTCCTGTGGTCCATGAAAGCTACAGTGGTCACAGAAGAAGAGGAACCTAAACTTCATCAGACCGTGACACGGCTTTGTGCTATGGCCGACCTGCCAAAACCCCGGATAGCTATTGTAAGGACTCCTGTGCCAAATGCCTTTGCTACCGGAAAGAGTCCGAGCAGTGCTGTCGTTGCAGTCACTACCGGATTGATGGACAGGCTCAACCAGGGAGAACTTGAGGCCGTGCTGGCTCATGAGCTGAGCCATGTCAAGAACCGGGATATGGCCATACTGACCATAGCCAGTTTCCTCTCTACTGTCGCCTTCTTTTTTGTGAGGTACAGCATGTATTTTGGAGGTTTCGGGAACAACAGGAAAGGCGGAGGCAATATAATTGTGATCTGGCTCGTCTCTATCGGCGTATGGCTGGTCAGTTTCCTGCTCATACGTGCTCTTTCCCGCTATCGTGAATTCGCTGCTGACAGGGGTGCGGCCATTATCACCGGAAATCCTGCCAACCTCACCTCCGCATTAATGAAGATAAGCGATGTTATGCCACGGATACCCACGGACGACCTGAGAAAGGTCGAAGGAATGAATGCATTCTTTATCATCCCGGCGGTCTCGGGTTCTGTCATGAACCTCTTCTCCACTCACCCTTCAATGGAAAAGCGCATAGCCGCACTTGAAAAGATACAGAGGGAGATGGAGTCCTGATGGGACTGCGCGATATGCTTGATTCCGTGCTTGGAAAGAGCAAACTGCCTAAAGCAAATAATGACCGCCTCTTTGCGATATCTACTGCCGTAGTGACCATGGAGCTGAACCTGAACCTGGTGCCTTCAAGCTCTGCAGGTATCTGCTTCAAGTCCATGGCTATGTCAAGTTACCAGGCGGTCAGGGAAGAGATAGAAGGCCTGCTTAAGCACAGTGCGGCTGAAACAGGCACTGACTACAGACTTGAGAAGGATGAGTACAATTTTCTCTGGGTGATTCTCAAAGACCCTGATTTTGAAGACCTTGTAACGACTATACACATGGTTTCCCAGACACTCATAGAGAGCGACTTCGGTGAACAGTTGCTGTGTGCCGTGTACAGGTTCGAGAGCAACGGTCCTGTCTACTGGATATATAACTTCAAACAGGGAAGCTACTATCCCTTTGTACCCCGCGAAAAGAACAAAAGGGACAACTCCATGGAAATGAGGCTCAAATCTCTCATAGAGAAAGAACTGCCCGTTGAGAAAAATCTGGAAAAATGGCATCCTCTCTGGGGAATGCCATTCTGAGCAGTTCAGCCTTCAAGCAAGCCGTCGCCTGTAAAGATCTCCCTTGCCTCTTTCAGGGTCAGGTCGTCCGGCGGGACGATGACGTCTGATTCCCTGATGTCGGCGTCATCAAGTTTCTTTCCATTTGAACGAATGCAGTTTAACAGATTTAAGAGTTCGGCCTTGTACTCTTTTTCATTTCCACTGGCCACAAGTTCCACTATTCTGTTGTCAATGACGTTTAATTCATCAAAGAGACTGCTTGGCACCAGGTATTGTCCTTCTTCGGATATCCGTATTATCATTTCCCTGCCTCCCTCTTCAGTCTTGCAAGCTCACTGTCCACACCTGATTGTGCATTGATCTTTGCAAGCTCCCGGTCTATGTCATCACCGCTGCTTGTGAAATCTTCCAGTGTGCCGGCTTCGATGAGTTCATCAAGTGCTGAAGCGCGGGCCTTCATATCTTCTGTCTTGTTCTCGGCACGATCTATCGCAAGACCGATATCAGCCATTTCCTCGCTTATCCCTGAAACAGACTCACTTATCTTGACCTGGGCCTCAGCAGCAGAGTACTGTGCCTTGATGGTTTCTTTCCTGGTCCTGAAGACCTCTACTTTGGTCGAAAGGCGCTTCTCGGCTGCGACAAGTTTCTCCTGCTCCTTTTCCAGTTCCTCTATCTGTGTATCGAGGCCCTGGATCTGGATACTCAATGAGCTCTTTCTTTCAAGTGCCAATCTTGCCAGGTCCTCCCTGTCGGCATTGATGGCTTCCTTTGCCTGTGTGTCAAGTTTCTCCATGCTTTGCTGGAGCTTTGAGCGCTGCAACTGGAGCCTCTTCTTTGAGGTCGCTACTTCAGCAACTCCCCGTTTAACATTCTGCAGCATCTCAAGCTGCTTCTCGTAAGAATAATCAAGCGTTTCTCTCGGGTCTTCCATCTTATTGACCAGCTTGTTCATTTTAGACTTAACCACGATTCCCATTCTGTTGAATAAACCCATTTTCTTCCTCCAAGTGATTTTCTCAAGCACTGATATTGGCTCATCCTGTATCTGTCTGTCGGATATTTCAAATTCTCTTTTAGTAGATATCCTATGAAGTCACAAAAGCATAATACCTTTATCCTGCAAAAGATATTGCTGTTTCACACATCATCATTCCTTGGCAGATGGGTCACTATTTTGTACTTTCCCAAATCCGGTGTATTTTTGTAACGCTCATCTATATTAATATGTAGAAGCCAAACATAGAATACCAACTAAAAGAAGGAATCGATATGAAAACACTGGTAACATACATGTCACAGAGCGGAAATACAAAGAAAGTAGCTGAAGCGATCTATGGGGAGCTTGCAGGGGAAAAAGAAATTAAAGCATTATCCGAGGTTAAGAGCCTTGAAGGTTATGATCTTGCTTTCATAGGTTTCCCTGTATTGCAGTTTGACATTCCTCCCAAAGTGAAAGAATTCTTATCCGGGAATACAAAAGGCAAAGACATTGCAATATTCATGACCCACGCTGTTCCCGAAGGATTTGAAGCTATCCATTCGTGGACAGGCTCAGCCAGGCAAACAGCAGCAGATGCAAATTTCCTTGGAACATTCGACTGTCAGGGTGAACTTGCCCAGCCTGTTATCGATATGCTGCTAAAAGCAGAAGACCCCCAGATGAAAGCATTCGGTGAGATGGGTCCGTCCACCAAGGGGCAGCCTGACGAAAGCCGTCTCCAGAAGGCACGCGAGTTTGCCAGGGACATTCAGGCCAAGCAGAAATAAGCAACTCCGTGTGGAGGTATAATATGGCAGACCAGAAAAAAGCTCCAGTCTTCTGCGAGAACTATTGCTTTATCTGCAAAGGTGCAAGATCCGGTAATAGCATCTGCAAGACACTGCAGAACATCGAGTTGAAGATAGTCGGGAAGAATGGGTGCATATGGGGTAAGGCAAGGACAAAGTATTATGGTGTCACGCCTGATAAGCCTATACCCGCAGATCACATGAAACGATGAGTAGACTACATCCTGTTTCATACTATTTTTTGAATACCATGTCTTTATCAATTCGAACTAATACTTCTTGAAAAAGTTAAACAGGCGGTTTAAGCGGGAACATTAGTCGCTTGTATGTTATAGGCCGGAGACACAAAGAAAATAGCAGAAGCTGTTTATGGAGAAATCAAGGGTGAGAAACACATCGAATATATGGTTACGGTTGACAATCCTCTGGTATTCTCTGAGAAATCTTGCCTTATCTGTAAGGTAGCTCTTGCCGGTAACGTCCTTTGCAAGTCAGTGCAGAATCTCACACTCAGGATATTAGGAAAGAACTGCTGCATATAGGGCAAGGCAAGAAAAGAATAATAAAGTGTATAAACCTGATGAGCTTATTCCAGAATAAGGTTTAGAATTAGGCTTGTAGAAAACCTGTTCTGGCATGTCCTGCTAGCTGCTTTACGCTATTTTAAAATACATTCCTATCAATCTCATATTATGGATGTCTATCAAACAAGGGGAGAAGCTGAGATATTTCCCCAAAAAGGTGGTTGGGTATACGTGAGGGTTCCCATTGGGATCACGGAGCAACTGCTTCATATGGCCCAAAGGGGATTGATACCCATCAGGGCAAGTGTCGGGAGCACCTCATGGGATACTTCGCTCCTGCCCATGGGAGACGGTACCCATTTCATTGCATTGAATGCAAAAGTGAGAAAAAAGGAAGATATTGAGGTTGGAAACGACATAACGGTCTCATTTCAACTGAGAGAGTGAGTAGTTATGATTGCTGTTCCATATCCTTCTTTTTTTTCAGTTCGCCTTGATATACTCTATCATCTTCGGTGTTAGCAGCGGTGCTATCTGAGGCAGCATGTTGGGCATCAGGTTCCCCATTGCCGCAGGCATTAGGTCAGGCATCTGCTCCTTCATGTGCGGAGGCATGGGCACTCTCTTCTCAACCGCCACAAGCATCTTTGGCATCACCTTGGGCATCAGGGACGGCATGAGCAGGGGCATCATCCTTGGCATCATGGGTTTCATGAGCGCATCCATTCCAGGGACATACTTGACCGTCTTCATCATGGCCCTCATGTATGAAGGCATCGCACCTATCATGTCAGGCAAGAGCTCCACCATCATCTCTGTCATGTTCTCCGGCTCCATGAGCTCGATCATCTTCTCGAATGTAACCCATGCCTCAAGTGCCACATTGGTTGTATCCGGTATGTCGTATCCAAGGCTGCGGGCTGCAAGCGCACCAAGATCCTGTATCTCTATGTTTACGTTGTTATCCTTTGCAGCGACCCTGAACTGCACAAGGCAGCAGGGGCAGAGCGCGGCCATGATGTCGGCTTTCTGGTCTTTTGCCTCCTGGAGGCGGACATTGCCTATCTTGCTTGCCACCTCCGGCTCATCGATAAGGGTCACAACTGAGCCGCAGCACAGAGCTCTTTCCCTGTTGTGTTCCATTTCCCTGAACTCTACTCCCGGTATGGCTTTGAGGAGCTCACGGGGAGCATCGTATATGCCAGCACCCGCCCTGCCGATGTGGCATGAGTCGTGCCATGCTACTACTTTATTCAAAGGCTGCTTGAACTTAGGCCTGAGCACGTCCAGCTTATCCACCAGTATCTCTGAGTAATGCTTTGCTTCAATACCATAATCTATTCCCAGCTTTTCCGCCCATTGGGGATATATAGTTCTCCACATGAGCAGGCATGCGGGACATGATGTGACAACCGTCTTCACTCCCTTCTTTTGCATATTGGCGGTGTTCATTCTCATTATCTTCTCAAAGAGGTCCCACTTTCCTGCGACAAGCATCGGTATGCCACAGCATGATTCCTTGTCCCCGAGATATGTGAATTCCACTCCTGCTTCGTCAAGAAGGCGCACGGTGCCTACAGCCACATCCTTCTCGACAAATGATGCAGTGCATCCCGCAAAATAGGCTACCTCGGACTTGTCCTTTATTTTGGCCCTGATATCATCCGGCAGCCACATGTCCCTGTCTTTCTTGTAATTAGCCCAGATGTTCCTTTCTCTCTCAAGGCTCTGTGCCATAATCTCGAAAGGCGGGATGGTCATCATCTTCTTCTTTTGGACAAGGTTCTCCCTGAGGGTCATCCAGGAGCGTTCGATAGGCAGGTCAAGCTGGCAGTAATGGTCGCACATCTCACATGTGGTACACGCAAGGAAAGTATCAGCCTGTTCCTGGTCAAGTTCCATCCTTCCTGCAAAGTACTCCTTAAGGAAGAACCATTTTCCTCTTGGTGACTGGGATTCCCACCCCCTTCCATAGTACTGGTCACACTCGTTAACACAGTAACCACACTGTGCACAGGTGAAAGCATGTGAGATGATATCGCCAGGTATGCCCTTCTCTTCCCTGAAATCCTGCTGGCTGACCCCTGACATATTGCCCATGGCGCGTGCCATTGGTTCAAAGGCCTTTGCAAATGAGAGCCCTGTCTGCATCAGCGGCTTGCCTGTCAGTGTCTCAGGATTCATGATGTCATTGGGGTCTGTACTCTTCTTGAGCTCCCGTATCTTTGCCAGCCTTTCACCGAAAACCTTCTCTGCCTGTTTCGAAAAGTAAAGTCCCGAGGAATAGATCCTTCCTCCGTTGTCCTCTGCTATCTTCACGATGCTCAGGGCCAGTGGGAATGCAAGGTTGTACCTGAAAGACCTTTCCGAATGGGGCATGAAGCATAGCATGACAGCTTCATCGCCTTTCACGACCATACCTTCCACCAATACCGGAAGACCTATCTTCCTGCCGATATCATCGAATACGGATCCGATCTTGTTCACAGGCACGACCACTTCTGCAGGGATAAAGGACGGGCCAAGTCTCTTGACCTTCATAGACCTGAACCATTCCTGTATCTCATGCTCTGCTATCTCTTGCGGCAGTACTTCTCCACCTGTCTCTCTGATGATATCCTGAAGGCCACTGACATCTCTTGATGCAGGGTACACGAAATTGCATATGTATGACTCAGGCAGCTGTGGCCTGTGATCGTCCACCGGCTCTCCATAGTGAGTTTTAGGCGGAGCCTGGTTTTTCATATTTGCCCATTGCGGGTTAAGGAAAGAGATAGCCCATATCGGGATCTTTTTCTGGCCAACTTTTCCGATGGCTGCCTGCATGCTTTGAGCATCCGGGAATTGTGCTGAAATGGCAGCGTTCTTCTCATGCTCTCTGACCCGCAGGGTTACCTGTGTAATTATCCCGACAGTTCCCATTGTACCAACGATCTTCCCAAGCTCGTCACCTGAGAAGTCCCTGACCTCACCGTCTGGCAGTACCACACGTGCAGACTCCATGGTGTCCTGCGACCAGCCGTACTCATAACTCCCATAACCTACCCCATTCTGGGCAAGCCAGCCACCGACAGTTGCGGATAATGCACTTGACGGAACGGCCTGTACTGACAGTCCTTCTTCATTCAGTTTTGTTTCGAGGTCATACCAGATGATCCCCGCTCCTACAGTGACTCTGAGGTTTCCTTTATCGATGCTGATTATTTTCCTCATTGGGGTCACATCGGCTATTATGCCTCCCTTTGTGGGAATGACGCCTCCATAGCCGGAAGAAGCGCCTGCTCTTGGCACAAGGGGAATACTGTGCTGGCGTGCGAAGTTCACAAGCCTGACAGCATCCTCCTCGTTCAATATTTTAACAATTGCAGCAGGTTTTGTATTGCCAAGCATCTTTTTCACAAGAGATGGCAGTGCACCCACATCATGGGTGTAGAAATGCCTTTCCTTTTTACTGAAATTAACCCCTTTCCCAAACATGGATGAAAGCTCTTGTTTTTGTTCATCCTTTAACTCATAGGTCGTATTTGCCATGTTTATCTCCCATTATTTGTCGTTATGCAATCTCTGTAATTATTTTCAATGAAGTTTAATTTAAGTCCTGCCTATATAAATGCGCTTGAATACTGCAGAATAAGCCTTAATTCAATCAGTTCCATATTGCGTAATATCAAGGGTGTGAAAGAGGATGAATGAAACTATGCATTTGCCGGATAACAAAACCAAGATCGTCTGTACTATAGGCCCCGCCTCTTCCTCAGAAGAGGTGTTGAAGGAATTGATAATTGAAGGCATGAATGTGGCGCGGCTGAATTTCTCACATGGTGAGATGGAGGAGCAGCGGGAAGTGATCTGGCGGATACGCAAGATATCCGCAGAGTTGAACAGGGTTGTGGCAATAATGGCAGACCTGCCGGGGCCCAAGATAAGGGTAGGTACTTTTGAGAAGGAGCCTGTGTTTCTTAAAAAAGGGGAGCAAGTAATCCTCACATCACGGGATGTCATAGGGACTGAGTCGCTCATCCCGGTTAACTACGACCGGTTATCGCACAGTGTGCAGGCTGGCAAACCAATCTATCTCAATGACGGCTTCATACAATTGCAGTGCACGGGCACAGAGGGTGAGGATGTCTATTGCGATGTGGTAGTGGGCGGCCCCCTGTCATCCAACAAGGGCCTGAACCTTCCGGGAGCTCGCATATTTATTGACCCTGTCACAAAGAGGGACCTGGAAATAGTCGATTTTGCACTTGATGAGGGCCTGCACATCTTCGGTGTATCTTTTATCGAATCAGGGGAAGATATCAGGAAACTACGTGAGCACGCAATAAGGCGGGGGAATGATATATTCATTGTTTCCAAGATCGAACGGGAAAAAGCTGTCAGGAATATTGACAGCATCATAAGGGAAAGCGACGGCATCATGATAGCGCGCGGGGATCTGGGTGTGGAGATTCCTATACAGGATGTGCCTATCGTCCAGAAGGATATCATACATAAGGCCAACCTGCTCAGCAAGCCTGTGATAACAGCGACCCAGATGCTTGAATCCATGATAGAGAACATACGCCCCACAAGAGCGGAAGCAACGGATGTTGCAAATGCAATCATTGACGGCACTGATGCTATCATGCTATCTGCAGAGACTGCAGTTGGCAAGTACCCGCTAGAGACTGTCAGGATAATGGTAAAGATAGCAAGATCTACCGAGGCATGGAGAAGCAATACAAAAGAAGGTCTCACTCTCATGAAAAAGGCCCTGAACCGTATGAATCCGGGTGTAGATGACATGATATCCATGCAGGTAAATGATGCGCTGCAGGTCCTTCCGGTCCGATATGTGGTGACTCCCACGGTTTCAGGGAAGACTGCAAGGAATGTTTCCCGTTTCAGGCCAGACAAATGGATACTTGCATTCAGCCGTAACTCTCAGACATGTGAGCAACTGGCACTTCAATACGCTGTTCACCCAACATTTGTCAGTGAACTCAAGGACGACTGGGAGATCATGGTCATCGACTATCTGAAGAAATCCGGAGCAGCAGGTGCGGGTGATATGTTCATTCTGACACAGGGACAGCCTTCCGGGCGAGGCCGGCCGGGCGGTACTAACATGCTGAAGTTCATTCATGTGGAATAACAAGAAATACCGGATGCACAATATCGAATGAACTCCTACTTTCATCTTTTTATCGTAATCGACTTATATACACAATTATATTTATATATGGATATAGCTATTTTACCAGTTGATAGTAACGCGTAAGAATCTCATGTCTCTTACCACCACAAGAGTTGCATACTGTAATGAAGCTACATCCAATAGTCGCCCGGTTTTCTTTGCTTCTGATGCTCTTTGGCCTTCTTTTCCTGCCAATTGCATCGTGTGAAGAAAACGTTTATGTGATAGGGATACTTTCCCACAGAGGTCCGGACCATTCCCTGAACACGCTGGCCAAAACGGCAGAATACCTCTCCGATGAGGTTCCGGAATGTAATTTTGAGATAATGCCTTTGGATTATGACGAGATATTTGATGCAGTAAGCAATGAGGAAGTCGATTTTGTCCTGACAGATCCCTTCCTGTATGTGGAACTGGAATCCACTTACGGGATTAACAGGATAGCTACATTGAAGAACCGTTGGGATGGTAACGCCTACACAGAGTATGGCGGGGTTATCATTACCAGATCTGATAACACTAATGTCAATGAGCTCAGTGACCTTAAGGGCAAGTCGTTGATGGCAGTGGATGAGCATTCATTTGGAGGGTTCTGGATAGCTGTGCGAACCATGGAACAGAGTGGTATTGATCATAGGAGAGACTTCAGCCACATATCTTTTGGAAAGACACACGATGCCGTAGTCTATGCAGTGAGGAGCGGGAGTGTCGATGCAGGTGTTATCAGAACTGATGTGCTGGAGCAGCTTGAAGCGGAAGGGAAGATAAACCTTTCGGAATTCAAGGTGATCAATCAGCAATATGTGGAAGGTTTTCCTTTCCTGCTCAGCACTGAGCTCTATCCCGAATGGGCATTCTCAAAAGCGAGTTCTACATCCCTTGACCTTTCAGAAGAGGTAGCAATTGCGTTGCTCAGTATGCCCTCTGATAATATTGCGGCACAGTCAGGTAATTATGCAGGCTGGACTATCCCTCTTGATTATGCGCCAGTGCATGATCTCATGAGGGAATTGCGCCTGGGTCCTTATGAGAACTACGGCAGAGTTTCCCTGGATGAGGCTATAGCGCAGCACTGGTACTGGGTGGTTCTCTTCTTCATGCTGCTGGTGCTGATAGTCACATACGACCGCCTTACGACAGAGAAGATAAAAAAGGCAGAACTTGAAAGGTCTAACAAACTCAAGGACCTCTTTACGGATATAATGCGGCATGATCTCCTGAACCCGGCCGGAGCTATCAAAGGTTTCAACGATGTGTTATACTTTAAAGAAGAGGACGATGAGAAAATAAAGATCATTAAAACTATCGACCGGCAAACCGACAAGCTGATATCCATGATCGACTCAGCCGCAAAGCTTGCAAAACTTGAATCCTCTAATGAACTGGAACTGAGTAAGAAGGATTTAGGAGCTGTAATAAGGAATGTGGCTGAGAGCTTTGATCACGGCCTCATGGAGAAGAACATCACATTGGAGCTTGCAACTCCTGGTAAATATCCCTCCAGGGTCAATGAGATCATAGAAGAGGTATTCTCTAACCTTATGTCTAATGCTATCAAATACAGTCCTGAGGGAAGCAGGATAAAGGTAGAGATCATCGATGCGGGAGCTTACTGGAAGGTCCATGTCATCGATAATGGCGATGGTGTGATCGATGAGAACAAATCACGCATATTCGAGCGTTTTACACGGGCCGACAGGAAGGGTATAAAGGGTTCAGGTCTTGGACTTGCTATCGTCAAAAGGATTATCGATCTGCATAACGGGTTTGTTGGCGTGAACGACAATCCGGAAGGCAAAGGTTCCGTGTTCTGGGTCGCCCTCAAAAAATGCGATCATGGTGCAGGTATGCATTAATCGGCTTTTCTCAGGACTATGGACCCGTCGCGCATACGTACTTCTATATATTTTTCCTTTTCAGGCTCAAGCTCATATTTGTTGTACAGGGCAGCGTCTATCCTGCCAGCTTCCATTATTTTGTGCATTAGTGCAGCGTCTTCTCTCCCCATCCTTACCTTCCCTACAGGTGGGTTTGTCTTCACCCTGCTTCTGGAATATATGGTGCCGCGTGTCATCCCTGCGCCGATGTAGCCCTTAGCATCCTTAAAGGCAAGAATGCCGCATTTCATATAGGCGCCTGCAAACTCACCTACGCTTCCAAGGACAGCCACCGTTCCTCCATTAAGGTGCGATCCGGTATTCATGCCGGCATTACCATTGACAATGACCATGCCTTCACGCATGAGCACACCTGTGCCATTGTACGCATCACCTTCTACGCGGATGGTTAGGGGCCTGGTGCAGCGTGCTCCTATCGTTCCCCTGAGGATGCCGTCGTTGAGTAAAAGTGTCCTTTCATCTGGGTTGTAGCTGTTTGACACAAGGAAGTCCTTTCCAGGGCCGTTGCAGACGATGTCGGTTATAGAGCGGAACTTTCGATAGTTTTCAATATCTGACCTGACTTCGATGATATTTCCCAATGGCTCGCTGATACTGCCCGATACATAGAGTGTGCCTGCAACCATTCCCATAGCAGCCTCAGGTCCGACATCCCCATCCACAAATATCCGGCCTGCACTTTCCAAATTGCCGCTCCCCCCCAGGTGCTGCACGTCAACTCCTGCACTGTAGGCGAAGTTCCTGCCGACATTTCCTGTTATTTTAACATCTTTTCCGTTTTTCAGTGCCATTACAAGGTCCCGATATCTCACTTTGGTATCTTTCTGGAAAGGAATTAAACTATCAGGATCTAATGACTTGTTGTGCCAGTGAAAATTGAAAGTATAGTCCAGCAGGTAGTCTGCACTGGCTGTTAATTCTATTTTGACCGGCATATTACTTTATCCATGTATCAGCTTTGGAAGGCATCGTGTGCATACCCATATGCTTTCCATCTTGTGTCTGGCAGGCATAAGATACGCTTTTTCCTCTCCGCAGCCGCAACTGAAGCACTGGATGGATGTATCGGTCTTCTTAGGTTGTGCATGGGCTTTTTCAGGATTGAATTCCAAGGTATGCCTCTGCTCTATGGTAATTGCTCCAACAGGGCATAGTCCTATACAAAACCCCATTCCATCGCAGAGATCATCAGAAACCACCTTTGCCTTGCCATTGACAAGCTCTATTGCTCCCTCGGCACATGGTGATATGCATTTTCCGCATCCTGTGCATTTCTCCTCATCGATTTTAACTATTGATCTTTTAGCCATGTTAAATTCCCCCGGACATCTTAATGATGTGTTCCCGCAACCAGTTTTATATTTGCATTGGTAATAGTCCTTTTTATCTCTTCGATATGAGGACATACAGGGTAATTATCCATCTGCATGCAGGAACTTAGATGGATGACATCCACTCCATGTTTCAGGAGGGATTTTACCAGCCTGTGGACCCTGCGCCCGGAACATCCGCCGCACGTAAAGACTGCTATCATCTCGACATTCTGGCTGTAATTGCTGAAATGCACCGTGCGCCTGTTGAAAGCCTTGAGGCAACCCACGCCCGGACATGTATCTGATACGATATTGCATCTTATTACTGCTATCTTTGTCGCAGGTTCAATATCTACGATAACATCAGCTCCGCTTTTAAGAAGTTTGATACATTAAATAAAAGAAGGAGAAGGGTAATTTTCCCCGGAAAATGCTTATGACTTATAAGCCGATCTCTTTCTTGAAACTATCAATGCCCATCTCATCGATGGCTCTGCCCAGGCGGTGCTTTGAACCGTTGGTCTTGCAGAAGCTGATGATCTTGTCAACAAGCTTGAGTACTTCATCCTCTGTCAGTTCATCTGCGATAACATCAGCAAGTCTTGGCTTGATGGCTGCATTTCCTCCAACCATGACAGTGTATCCCTTAGGGGTACCCATGACTCCGATATCCTTTATGGCAGGTTCAGAGCATGAGTTCGCACATCCGGAAACAGCCATCTTGAATTTGGATGGAAGTGGCATTCCGTGATATAATTCATCAAGTTTCAGTCCGAGACCGACAGCGTCCTGCTGTCCGCGCTTACAGAATGTCGTACCAGGGCATATCTTGATGCTCCTTACACATAATCCGATGGCTGCACCTGGTTTTATTCCAAGTTCTTCCCATGCATTATCGAGATCCTCTTCTTTCAACCCTACAATAGCAACTCTCTGGGATGAAGTTACTTTCAATGTTGCAGCGTTATACTTCTCTGCAACATCTGCAATCTTGCGAAGCTGCTGAGCTGAAACAATTCCACCGGGTATATGTGGCGCGATAGCGTACGTTTCCTGGTCTCTCTGGAGGATAGCTCCTTTTTCAAGTAGGTCTTTTGACATATAATTCACTCCTCATCCAAAATTAATTATGGACTACTGCTATATTAGGATAGGGACATATATATCCTGTAGTTTCCTATTGGATACTATGAAAGACTGTACCATCTACAAGACAGTTGATATGGTTGGGAAAAAATGGTCCCTGTGCATCATGCATGAGTTATACAAAGGTGAAAGCAAGCACAAGCGGTTTAATGAGCTCAAGAACCAATTGCAGGATGTCACCCCCAAGACCCTTTCGGCAAGGCTGAAAGAACTGGAGGAGAATGGCCTTGTAGAGAAGTGTGTTGATAATTCGGTATTCCCCGTCAAATGCGAGTACTCGCTTACTGAGAGCGGAGAGGAATTCCTTTTTGTCCTGCAGGACATCAAGAAATGGGGGCTCAAATGGAAATTCGAGAATATCGAATGTGAGAACTCTAACTGCCAAAGATGCCAGTTATGATCAGGTGATTTCGAGCAGGCTTAATTAATGCTTAAGTAAGGATGAGTCATTTTCATTTGTGATCTTATGGTTAAACTGTTAAGAAGGCCCAAACATGACAGGATGATCGCAGGCGTATGCAGCGGTGTCGGGGAGTACCTCGGTGTTGACCCTGTAGTCATAAGGTTGATTGTGGCCGCTGCAACTTTAATGGGTTTTGGGTCAGGCCTGCTGGTCTACCTTATTGCATGGGTGATCATACCTGAAGAAGGATAAGGACTTTCATTTGCCTTTACTGCAGAAAGGTGTCAGGAAAGCCATTATCTCTTTTAATTACCAAAACCATAAATAGACAGTTGTTCATTTATAAATGGGGATAAATAAGCAGCTCGTAGTAAACCGGGCACAGGTGGTAGGGTGTGGATAAGCTTTCAAAAACGCTTCTGGTATTCCTGTTGATACCATTGTTTTTCATAATGGTGACCGGATGCATGGGGAGCAATGATACCGGACCACAGGCTGATACTGCCGGTTCGGATAATGAGCTGTATAAAGGCCCTGGGGAAGACAGTATGATGATCTCAAGCAGTGCTTTTGAGAACGGTGGGCTGATACCTATACGCTATACATGTGACGGCGAGAATGTCAATCCTTCTCTTGAAGTTGAAAATATACCAGAGGGAACAGAAAGTCTGGTTTTACTAGTGGATGACCCCGATTCTCCTTCAGGCAGTTTCACTCACTGGTTGGTATGGAACATACCGCCGGGATCGCAGATAAATGAGAACAGCATTCCAGGAATAACAGGAAAGAATAGCTTCGGACAGGCTATATACGGAGGCCCGTGTCCATCTGCAGGGACACACCGATATCATTTTAAGGTATTTGCACTTGATAAGGAACTTGATCTGCCAGGCGGGTCAGGGATAGAGCAGGTCGAGGAGCTAATGCAGGGTCATATCCTCGCACAGGGACAGATGACAGGTAAATATGGCAGAGCTTAAAGGTTTATCGTACTATTATTTCAAGAGGATTCGTTAATGCAAAGCAATTTAAGATCAGATGCCATGGGAATTGTATCACAGGCTATCGCTGCTGTGAATCCATACGCATGTGTTCAGCGGTCCGTGCAGAGGAAAGGCGACATTTTACACATCGGAAGCAGATCTTATGACATCTCATTATATGATCATATTTACACAGTAGCTTTTGGGAAAGCTTCTACCTCCATGTCTGCTGCGCTTGAGGATATACTGGGTGACGAAATCACCGAAGGCTACGCTATAACCAAGTATGGTTTTGCAGGTTCCCTTAAAAAGATAAAAGTGATGGAAGCAGGCCATCCTATACCTGACGACAACGGAGTTCTCGCGGCAAAGAAAATACGTGATTTCCTTGAGAAGACCGGTCCGAAAGACCTTATATTCTTTTTAATCTCAGGCGGCGGCTCGGCGCTTATGACCCTTCCCCGCAAAGGCATTGCACTTGCAGATATCGTTAATCTCACGGATAAGCTCCTTCGCGTCGGAGCCACCATCGATGAAGTAAACACTGTACGAAAACATCTTTCTGCTGTAAAGGGCGGGGGGCTTGCAAAGATTGCATACCCTTCCGAATCCGTGAGCCTCATTCTTTCGGATGTGGTGGGCGACCCTCTGGATGTCATAGCCTCAGGTCCGACTGTGCCCGACAGGTCAACATTTGATGATTTCCAGGAAATAGTGCTCAGATATGGCCTGCATCTTTCCCCGGCGGTCCAGGGTTTGCTGGAAGACGGTCTTGAAGGTGTTATAGAAGACACTCCCAAGCTGGACGGGCTCATATTTGAGAAATGCTATAACTATCTGGTAGGCAATAACTTCCTTGCACTTATGGAAGCCACAAAAAAAGCAAATGAACTTGGCTATAACACGCTGTTGCTGACATCCTCACTTGCTGGTGAGGCAAAGGAGGTTGCAAAGGTGATCGCATCCATCGCAAAGGAGGAAAGGTCAAAGGCAATACCGTTACCTTTGCCGGTGTGTATCCTTGCAGGCGGGGAGCCTACTGTAACTATCAAGGGCAGGGGTAAAGGCGGAAGATGCCAGGAGCTGGCTCTTTCTTTTGCTCTGGAGGTCGAGGGACTGGAAAACATGCTGCTCCTGGCCGCAGCGACAGATGGGAATGACGGCCCAACAGACGCAGCGGGTGCTTTTGCAGATGGGGATACTGTTGATAAAGGACGGGATGTGCACATGGAAGCGAGGGTTATGCTACAACATAATAATTCGTACCAGTTCTTCAAGGAAACAGAGGACCTTTTTATCACAGGTCCTACGGGAACTAATGTAATGGACATATACGTCCTGCTCGTAAGAGCGGATATTTGATCTTGTTATTTCTCAGATCTCTATGTCCACACTATAGACCTTTTCAGGGTTCTCCTTGTGGATCTTCCAGAACATATCCTCACCATACTGCTCTGCAAGTTTGAGTGTCCTTTTCGGGATGGTTTTTGGCCCCAGCACAGCTCCCGGCCTCTCCGGGTCATCGATGTAGTCTGTTTCCATCATGAACCTTGTTCCCTGCTGCAAGGCTTCTTCAATGGCACCCTTCCCTGCAAGCACCCCGGGGAATATCCCTAGTTTCTCACACACGCTGACCAGAGGCGGAGCGTAGTGTTTGACAACCCTGTGCAGTTTTATTCCTGTCTTTTTCGCACGCTCGGTGATATCGATTAGTTCCGGCTCTCCTACGCTTTCCGTATGTAACTGCACGGCACAGTCCAGGTCTGCAGCCAGTGTGAAGGCATGCTCCATGACCTCATTGGAGGCATCCCATACCTCAGGACTTACAGGGTAGTGTGGTCTTCCGCTTTTGAGTCCCACGGCCAGCCCCTTTTCCACATAACCGGCGGCAATGTCCAGACCTCCCTTCATGGTCTCCACGGCTTTTTCAAGTTCCATGTATTCTGTGAGTTTTGTGATCTCTGCAGGATGGACTCCCAGCACAGGGAATGACGTTACCCCTGTCTCGTTTATCTGCTTTGTGATATCGACTGTTTCCTCAAAGACAGCTATATGGTCTTCGGGTCTTGTGACCCTGATACCAAGGGTCCAGCTTGGCTTCATGACCAGGAAAATATGCGTTCCTCCTGCGTTCTGGAATTCTTTGACCGCTTTGAGGCCCTTTGCGCGGAGGTCTATGTGCATGTGTTCATCGGTAATAGGGAAACTTTGTGTCATGCTTCCATCTATGATCGTGTTCTATCTAAAAAGACACGGTTCTTCTGCATCCACCAGGAATAGAGATCGCATGGAAGTCCTTTGAGGTTATCTATCTCGGGGCTCACATCGGCTGCGCACCATTCATGGGTGTTCGACATGTACTCATCTTTCTCATCGAACAGAAATATGTATGCTCTGCTTGCACCACATAAATTATCGATACGAGAAAGCGAGATGTTTATTGCTTTATCGAGGTCTGGTAGCTGGTTTGATGGCCTTTGTCAAGTGGGATGGATTGTTTGGTCATGATTTTCCTCTTGTAACTGAATAGCTGGTCAGGATTATAGCAGAAAATCAAGTATGGAAGTTAGCCCCCTTTTAGTCCAGAATAACCATGTATCTTCAGTCATTTCCGGTTCAAAGCGGAATGTAATCTCTTTGGAAGCGGCATTTCCACACAAATCATATGCAATTACCTCTATAGTATTCTCCCCATAATCAAAAGCATAGTTTTTAACTGGAATTTCAAAGCTTCCATCTTCATTGAAGGTCATGGATTTCATGGTTCCATCGTTAACTATGAAATATGCACTTCTAAGCTGAACATTGTCATTCATACTCCCGGCCAAAGTTATTTTTGTATCCCTGTAAACTTCGTTTTCCTGAAGACTTGTTATCTGTATTTCGGGTGCTGTTGAGTCATCAGTCAAGTCCCAAAGTTCTCCGAAACACGAGGCATAACCGGGTTTTGAAATTTTAAACCGCAGATCTTCTTTTTCTTCTTCATAAAATACAGCATATCCTTTTTCATCGGTGAAGTCTGTATTCTCATTAAGAAGAACGCGGGCTCCATCAATAGGCATTTCTTTTTCATTTGTTATCAGAAGTGCAATTAAATTGCTGTTGCTTGAGAAATATGCCATTTTTATATCAGGGCTGGATCTTCTTCCTACTATGAAAAACTCCTCATCTTCATAGATTTGATCCGTATCTTCCTCAGTTATGATAGCTATATGGTGAGTTCCATTTTCAACCGCAGTTAAGCTTGAATAAAAACAACCGGTTCCGGTTTTTGTCTTTGGGAGAATTTCGGTTGTACCGTCGGGATACGTATGCTCGATTTCAAAATTACATTCAAAATAATTCCTATTATTGTCTTTGCAACTTGCATTTATATTAATGGTCTCACCGGGATCGTATATCATTTGGTCTGTTACTAAATATATGATACCATCGGTAACATCTGCACTTCCTATTGTCGTAAATGGAATTAAGATTAGTATCGCGAAGAGAAAGTACTTTCTAACGTCCATGATATTGTTTTCCTCTCTTCAACTGATGAAGTACATACATAAAAAGTTAGTGATGCTTTGAAGTTATTTATGAGGAGGACTTCGATTAACCATGCACTATATATTAAAATATAAATAATAGTCAAATTAATTAATACTCATGGACGTTTTAACTGACTTTGTCCTCTATGACAAATATAAACGTCTCTAATCTGTTAGATACCTTCTTGCAGAAATTGAATCCTTAATTGAATGGACACCCTTTCGTCCAATTCCGGAAACAATGTACAATAATAGAACCGTTTCATGAGGCGGACCTGAAACGCAAGGAAGGGGATTGTTTTGTTATATTTGCCCTTTTTCAATTTTAGAGATAATATCTGTGTAATTTTCTTCATCTGGTTTTGGCTTTGGATCTATTGTTAGCATCTATTCAATAGCAACAGGTTCACCTTTCAGATCATTTAGTTTCATATACCATCCTTAAATAAATATGTCTTACCTATTAATAATATATATCTATAAATGGGTAGGACATCAATACCTGTCTATGAACATGAAGCCCTTTTTGACAAGGAGATAGGTATGGCTTAGTCTGCTTTCTTTACTGGGTCAGTTGATAATTGTAGCCATTGCTTCTTTTATGCTGTTCTATACTGATGTGTCATTTGAGAAGGGTGTTGTTCTGGTGCTTGTACTTATTGGATTTACTTTTGTTATTGCTGTGACACTTCTTAGGTTGGTTGACCTTGCGAAGAAAACTGGTTTGATCAGGGATAATAACTGAAGCTATCCTGATCAAAACACAATGGCAGCAACGACTATTACCCATGCATTAGGATGCAGTCTGACGGGGTTAAGAATACTCAAAATACAAACCATGTTTACTTACTGATCAATAGCTTACTGTTCAGTAAGATACTATAATCATAGTCTGCAGAAAAATAACTGAAAGCACCCGATTGTTTCTTCATCTTTTCGGACCGTACCGGCTTCGCCGGACCCTTCGGGCTGGTTTAAGCTATTCATGGCTTCCGGTTAGTAAAACATTTTGTTCTCTGCTCCTTGTGTTTCTGATAATTCTACAAAAAAATATTGCCAAAAAAAGAAAATTTTGGTCATTGAAATTGTTGAGTACAAAGTAAGAATTTGCAGAATTTCTAGAGAAAACTGAATTCGAATTTTATGAACGGGATTAAGAGATGAATCACATTTCAGTTCTGGGTATGACATATATATGATGCTGTCGTCAATAAAGCAATTTGTACTTAGCTTGCATTTTATAATATTAAATTATCAGAAGGTTGAAATATGACAGGATCAGCAGCAGTGATCAAGAGCGATGGAGTCGGCCCTGACCTTGTCTGTCAAATTACAATTTGTTAAAAAAGGTATTGATTTTGAGCAATATTAATTTACAGAGAAAAGGATTAACATGGCACAGAAATTGACAATCATTTATACGAAAACCGATGAAGCTCCGGCTTTGGCAACCAGTTCGCTCCTGCCTATTGTACAGGCTTATGTGAAAAACGCCGGAATCACTATGGAAACGAGAGATATCTCCCTGGCGGGAAGAATCATTGCCCAGTTTCCCGAAAGACTGACAGAGGACCAGAAGATTTCCGATGCCCTTTCCGAATTGGGAGAGATGGTCTTAACTCCGGAAGCCAACATTATCAAACTACCCAATATCAGCGCTTCAGTTCCCCAGATCAAAGCGGCAGTCGCAGAACTCCAGGCTCAGGGATATAATCTGCCCGATTACCCCGAAGATCCTTCTAATGATGAAGAAAAGGCTATCAAAGCGAAATTCGATATTGTCAAAGGCAGTGCTGTTAACCCTGTATTGAGAGAAGGGAATTCTGACCGCAGAGCTCCTAAAGCTGTAAAAAATCATGTGAAAAAACATCCCCATTCCATGGGAGAATGGAAGTCCGATTCCAAATCCCATGTAGCCAGCATGACCAGCGGAGATTTTTATGGCAGTGAGAAATCTGTTGAAATTGAAGAGGCTACCAATTTCAGAATTCTCTTTACAGATGACGCTGGTAATAAAACACTATTAAAAGACAAAGCCCCTCTTCAGACCGGAGAAATCATTGATGCAGCTGTTATGAACAAAAAAGCTCTTCAGGCATTTCTGGCTGAACAGATAGAAGATGCCAAAGCTAAAGATGTCTTATTCTCCGTTCATTTGAAATCGACAATGATGAAAGTTTCCGACCCTATTATCTTCGGTCATGTGGTTAAGGTCTTCTTTAAAGAGATATTTGATAAATATGGTGATCTGTTTTCAGAATTGGGTGTAGATCCCAACCACGGACTGGGAGATCTCTATACAAAAATCCAGAATCTGCCTGAAGACAAACAGGCTGAAATCAAAGCAGATATAGAAGCTGTGTATGCCAAGAGACCGGCATTGGCTATGGTTAACTCCGATAAGGGAATTACCAATCTCCATGTTCCCAGCGATGTTATCGTCGACGCTTCCATGCCTGCAGCAATCCGCTCATCAGGCGGCATGTGGGGACCTGACGGGAAACTGAAAGATATGAAAGCCATAATTCCAGACCGCTCTTATTCGGGAGTGTATCAGGAAACTATTGAGTTCTGTCAAAAACACGGTTCCTTTGATCCATCAAAAATGGGAAGCGTTTCCAATGTGGGGCTTATGGCGCAAAAAGCTGAAGAATATGGCTCACATGACAAGACCTTTGAGATGACTGGTACAGGAAAAGTTCAAGTTATCGATGACAACAATAATGTACTCATTGAACAGCCGGTAGAGGAAGGAGATATCTTCCGCATGTGTCAGGTGAAAGACGCACCCGTTCAGGACTGGATCAAGCTGGCCGTTAAACGAGCCAAAGCGACAGGCAATCCTGCAGTCTTCTGGCTCGATGAGAAAAGAGCTCACGACTTACAGCTCATTAAAAAAGTGAACAAATACTTGAAAGATTATGATATTAGTGGCCTGGAACTATTGATCAAAGCTCCCGTTGAAGCGACCAAGTTTTCATTGGAGAGGATTAAAGAGGGCAAAGATACAATCTCTGTGACTGGAAATGTTTTGAGAGATTATCTGACAGACCTCTTTCCCATTTTGGAATTGGGAACCAGTGCGAAAATGCTATCAATCGTTCCCCTAATGAATGGCGGTGGACTTTTCGAGACAGGTGCCGGCGGTTCGGCACCCAAACATGCACAGCAATTTGAATCGGAAGGTCACCTGCGTTGGGACTCTCTTGGAGAATTCCTGGCCTTAACTGCTTCTCTGGAGCATCTGGGCAACATTTTTGATAATCCTAAAGCTCTGGTTTTAGCAGAAACGTTGGATAAAGCGACAGAGCTGGTTCTGGAAAACAGAAAATCACCTTCCCGAAAAGTGAATGAGATTGATACCAGAGGATCTCATTTTTATCTGGCAATGTATTGGGCTCAGGCTCTGGCTGATCAGGAGAAAGATAGCCATTTAAAAGCGATTTTTGAACCTGTAGCTAAAGCTCTGATGGAAAATGAAGAGAAGATTGCCAATGAGTTGTTAGAAGCTCAGGGCAAAGCTATGGACATCAAAGGATACTACGCTCCATATGAGGAGTTGAAATCTCAGGCCATGAGACCTAGTGCGACTTTGAATGGGATTATCGATTCTATTTAATTTTATTGTTGACACAAAAGGAAAGCCCCGGTTTCGGCCAGGGCTTTTTAGGAAGAAGAAAGGGCTAATCCCCTCCTTTTCAAAGGTGGGATACAGCCCGCCAACTTTCCATAGAAGCGTTAAAATATATGTGCCACGTTTGATAATTGAGAGATATTTTTGAACAAAGTGTTTCGTTATCGTATTTATCCCACAAAAGCACAAATAATTGTTCTTGCTGACACACTTGAGCTTTGCAGATGGACATACAATGAAACACTGGCATTAAGGAAGAACGCATGGGAGTTCGAGCAAGAGAACATTGGATACTATGAGTCCAAGAAGATGCTCCCTGGCTGGAAAGTGATCAAACCCGAACTTAAGAATGTACACTCACAGGTGTTACAGGATGTTGTCAAGCGAGTAGACCTTGCTTTTCAGGCATTTTTCAGACGATGCAATGATGGAGAGAATCCAGGTTATCCAAGGTTCAAGGGTAAGAACAGATACGACAGTATCACTTATACTCAATCTGGTTTTCAACTGCAGGATAATAAACTCTGGTTGTCAAAGATAGGTGCGATTAAGGTAAAACTGCACAGGCCCATTGTCGGAGATATCAAGAGACTTACTATTCGAAGAACATGTACAGGGAAATGGTTTGTATCTTTCCTTGTTGATACTGATGTTCAGCAAACAATACCATTAACAGGACAATCTGTTGGAGTGGACGTAGGTATTAAAAGTTTCCTCACTCTTTCCAATGGTCAGGATATCCCAAATCCCCGATTCTTTGTTACTGAAGAAAATACTCTGGCAAAAGCACAAAGAAAACTATCTAAAGCTGTCAAAGGTTCACCTGAATGGAAGAAAGCACTCAGGATCGTTGAGCATATTCATGAAAGAATCGCGAATAAGCGACAAGATTTCGTGCACAAAGTGAGTTTGGAACTTGTCAGGGCATATGACCTGATAGTCTTCGAGGATTTGAACATCAAAGGAATGCTCAGAAATCATTGTCTTGCAAAGCACATTGCAGATGTTTCCTGGAATAAGTTGATAAATATCACTACTTACAAGGCAGAATGGGCCGGTAAGCATGTTGAACTTGTCAACCCCGGAAACACCTCTCAGATGTGTTCTGGTTGTGGTCAGATAGTCAGAAAAGACCTGTCAGAACGAACACACAAATGTCCTTTCTGTAGTCTTGTTCAGGACAGAGATCAGAACGCGGCTATTAATATACTCAGACTGGGACTACAGTCTGTAGCACAAAAAGCTTAGATGCCCTCCACTTCACAGGCTGTCCAACAATTCAATTTCATCGAAAAAACAGAGAAAATGAAGGTCTATAAAGCCTTTAAATTGGAAAAAAAGGAAATAACCTATTACTGTTAGTAATTGTCGGACAGCCTGTTCAGTGGAGGGAGTAGTCACTATCTAAATAAGCAATGTGATTAGGGAGCTAAAGCTTCCGCCTCTGCTTGGGTTGGGAAGACAGATACGTCTTCTATCATGAAATCGAGGTATGGGAATACCACATTGACAACATCGCCCAGCAGCTCATCAAGAACCCGCAGATCTTCAACAACAAGATCCTGCTCTCAACGAACCTGTTCATGGTTCCGTACCAAAGTACGCAGGTCAGGACAAGGTCAACCCCGTTGCCACTATCCTTGCAGGTGCATGGATGCTTGACTATCTGGGTGAGAAGGAGCAGGCAAAGACAATTTTCAGCGCCACCGAGAAGGTAATCACAGAAGGCAAATACCTTACTTACGATCTGGGCGGCAGTGCCAAGATGAGCGAGATGACTGACGTCATTGTCAGGTATGTTGAAGCAGAGATGAAGTGATTTCATCTCTATCTTTTGCTTAATCTTTTCTTTTTGGTTTGTAATGAGTAGAGAGTGAGATTATCTTAAATGTCTCCAAGTTCTGCCATGAGCGGCATATGGTCACTCTTGAGGGGGCGCCAGTCAGCATATTTGCCAACGGAGAATGATTTCATATTTTTGATTATTTCTGCTGATGCAAACATATAGTCTGTATGATATGGTTTCTGTTCATTGAATGTGAGAAAGAACGTAGGGTCTTTTTCATCACCAAAGTCTAGATTGTTGTATGTATGATACATGCTATGAATGTTATATCGTTCTAGTAAATCACGTACGTCTGCAAATGTACCGTTTAATGGAGCATCGTAGTCATTGTCCATTCTGATATTCCAGTTGAAGTCTCCTGCAATTATTACCGGAGATTTAAGTATGTCCTTATAGTAATCCAATGCACCCCAAACCTCCCCAATATATCGTCTGTTGAGGTCTTCTTTGTTGTTTTGTGACCAGATGGCAATGAGGTTTACTTTTCTTTGACTCTTCGGATTAATGATTTCGATAGGAACAATATACCTAAAATCATCCCTATATGAGTCGTGTATTTTTATGCCAATGTCATTAAAACTGAATACTCCCAAGCCTTTGTTACCATTGTTCCCGACCCATATATCCTGATGATAGAATTTTGTGTCACTTTCATCACTTTTCTCACATTCAGGTATAATCAATAAATCCGGATCATAGCGAAGAAGATGAATATACTTCTTTTTGAAAGCTCTGCAACAATTCCAAGTGATGAGTTTCATACCAAAAAATGATTCGTGAATGTATTAAATCTTATTCACTTGCATGATTATTCGGTATTTATTTTCCACCGGCACACTCCGTTTAAAAGCAGATATGTCGGAAAACAACTACAAAAAGGACAATAATCAAAAAATAGTTCTCAACTGCCATCTCTCGACAGCAGCCGAAAAATAATCTCAGTCGATCATGTCATGCATCTTGCGTTTCTGGTCCAAGGAGGACTCATCAGCATCGCATTCGTTCTCGGCGTTCTCATCATCCTGCCGGTGCATCTCCTTGCTTACCATCGGATTGAACATGAAGTATTTTTTGACGTACGCAAGGATCTCTTCATCGGAAATACAGGAAACCCTTTTATCATCGTTATAGAGTTTCTGGATCTCCGCCTGTATTTCCCGGAGGCGCTTATCGTTCTTTTGTACTTCTATCTGCACATTCATCAGTTCATTGAGGGCTTCCTGGACTTTGTACCTGAGAACCTCGATGCCCGATGAATCGCCTATAAGGAATGTTCTCTTCCCTCCTACAATCTCAGGCGGGAAGGGCTCATAGGTGAAAGGATTCTTTATTACTCCGGCAGTATGGATGCCTGACTCGTGAGCGAACACATTGTTCCCGACAACGGACTTATTCCTGGGAACGCGGATGCCTATCTCCTTCTCCATGAACTTGCCAAACTCCACAAGGCACTCCAGATTGTACTTATCAAAGCCTTCGATACGCCTCATCAAAAAGAGCAGGAGCTTCTCCATCTCTGCATTGCCTGCCCTTTCCCCGATACCAAGGAAAGTGACGTTGGACCAGTTGGCTCCGTGCCAGTATCCTGCAAGGGAATTAGGAACCGCCAGCCCGAAATCATCATGGCAGTGAGTTTCAATGTTCTTTACATTCAGCTCATTTTTCAGGTGCTTGATAATGGATGGCAGGCCGTAAGGCTCATCCACACCTTCAAAGGGCACACCGAATCCAATGGTATCACATATACGTATGGTACAGTCGGAGTCGATGTCCATTATCTTTTTAACAAGCGGGAACACGAAATTATAGTTATCGGCACGTGTCATATCCTCAATATGCGCCCTGGTCCTGAGACCGTGGTCAACAGCATACTGAAGAGCATTCAGGTATTTATCTTCCGCAGCCTCACGGCTCTTAAGGCCCATCTTGTCAAAGATATGTGGGTCGGATACAGACATGAGGATACCTGTTTCCTCAATACCGTCAACATCAAGGACCATGTCTATATCTGCAGGATTTGCACGGGCCCACCCTGTAATTTCCGGGAATTCATATCCCAGGTCCTGCATGAGTTTTATGGCTTTCCTGTCTCTCTCATTATAGACGAATGTTTCCAGTTTTTCAATGCCAATCCTGTGCAGATATTCATATATCTTTACCTTGTGTTGGCTTCTAATAACTATGCCCGGCATCTGGGCACCATCGCGTATCGTACTGTCACTGATAGAGACTTCCTGCCCATGTGGCAGTTTTATCTTTGGAAGGTCATCGTAGTCCCTGTATATCTTCATTATGTTCCTCCTTCATAGAGCAAGTTTCTTAGTTCCCGGAATAAGCGACTTTCTCTAGAAACGGCAGGATTGTTTTTGGCCTGAGTAACGACTGTTTTAACTCCGGGTAAACGTGCGTTATTCAATAACCAGTCTGTTCTAATAGACAACTTAATCCTTAAAATGCTTTTCTTTCATCCGGCTACTGCCAGGTTTACATTCTTATATAGGTGGACTAACCTTATATCTTTATAATTTAAGGTGGTAACAGGATAGTTATGTGGAGTCTACTGCTCAAAAAGTTCGAAAAACACCCTGCGCAACAGAAGGTCCTCAGACTCATGTTCGAGCGCGGCTTCCAGGTTAACAATGAAGGCAAAGTTACTTCCGGCAAAATAGAGATAGCTCACACCCAGCTCGCAAAAGAGGCAGGTGTTGACAGGCGCGTTGTTGATTCAACTACCGAGGTCATACTGGGTGATGATCTCCTGAGGAATATATTCCAGAATGTAAAATCCATTCCTCTCCTGCGCGAAGTTGCTCCTCTCCTTGGCCTGGGCGTCATTATAATAACACCTGATGATGCAGCTCATACCGGAATAATAGCTGATGTGTCAACAGTTATCGCGCGCCATAAGATAAGCATCAGGCAAGCGGTCTCAGATGATCCCTTTTTCACAGCGGAACCCCGCCTGACAATAATCACCGATGCAAAGGTCCCCGGAAGCATTGTTGAGGAGCTACTGGACCTGGATAGTGTAAAATGTGTGAGCATTTACTGAAGAGGACGTTCAGAGCTGTCAGAGCACAGCCTTCGCAAAAGCCCTGAATACTCCTAAAAGATGTCTGGAGTTGGCAGGGTTCAGCATTTTTTTGATCAGTATGGATGGGTGGTCCATGTCCCCGTAGGCAGTAATGGTTTCGAGCATCGAAGGCTTGTTCATCGAGGCAAGCAGGTCATTCATCTCTTTATCTTCGAGCCCGCCCAGGAACTCATGGATCTTCATTCCTATGGCAAGTTCCCGTCCCAGTTTTGTCCTCCATCTCCGGTCGTATTCTGCAAGCCTGTCCGCTGATGTATCGTTCTCCAGCGCTGCTGCTGCTGCCACCTCCCCAGCTATCTTTGCACAGACTGCACCTGTATATATGCCGCCGCCTGATGTGGGTTTGATTTGCCCGGCTGCATCGCCTGCAATAAGTACTCCTTTGGCATAGGTTTTGCTCAAGGGGCCTATAGGTATGCCCCCAATCACAAAGTCAAGCTTGCCTCCACCGTACCTGGAAGCCACATGAGTGTTATTTTTCAGAAGTCTTTCAAGGTAGTCCAGGGCACATTCGGAGTTTTCGCAATCTATGGCCAATCCAATGCGGGCTATTTCCTCGTTCACAGGGACAACCCAACCAAAGAAACCAGGGGCCTGCGAGCCGACGAACAGTTCCACAAAATCCGGGTCAGCACTTCGGTAGGTAGCTTCTATCTGTATGCCCGGGAGGATTTTTCTTACCTGCCCAAGTCCTGCCATCCTTGCGATGCCACTGCGTACACCATCGGCACCAATGACAACTTTCGTTTCCAGCTGCAGGTTAACTCCATTCCTTATTACTGACAGGAGCTGGCTATCTCCCTTATTTTCAAGGCCAACTGCCTGGGTGTTCATCGAGATATCAGCCCCGGCTTCGAGTGCCATGGACGCGAGGGTGCGGTCAAATATCTTTCTTGAAACCACATAGGCCTTTGTCTCTTTGCCATCTATGGGAAGGCAGGCGCCGTCCATCGAGTGCACGAGAGCACCGCGAACCTTGTTCAACACAAAGTTTTCCGCAGGTCTCACACCACACTCTTCCAGTGCCCGTTTGCTCAGAAGTCCTGTGCAGCCCACCGGTGATCCGATAGATGCGTGATCCTCTATCATCAGCACTCTTGCTCCATGCTGGGCAGCATACCTGGCTGCAGTGGAACCCACAGGTCCTGCTCCTACAACAATGACATCATACTCTGTTTTCATTCCTTACCGTCCATTACAACCCTTAGCAGGTCGCTGAAGCTGTTGAGTATATGGTCCGGCTTTTCCTTGATGGGTGCCCTATCCCGATCGGAGTTCCTGTCCCCATAAACTGCATAGGCTGCCATCATCCCAAGCTGCTTGGAGGGTGCGATATCGCGTCTTAAACTATCGCCTACAAAAAGTGTCTCATGAGGCTTTAACCCCATCGAGTCCAATGCATGTACAAATGTCTTGTGGGAAGGCTTCTTCCAGCCGGTTATGTCGTAGGTGAAGAGAGAGTCAAAGAGTGGATAAAGCCCAACTTTTTCCAGCCTTGCTCTTGCATTACGCATTTCTGCATCTGTAAGGAGGCCAAGCAGGATATTCTTCGATCTAAGTTCCAGAAGAGTGTTCTTTACACCTGGGTACAGCTCAACTGACCTGACCTTCTCTTCCTCATATATCCTGCAGCAGTCAAGGAAGATATCCTGTGAGAAGCAGCTGTTATCTCTCAGGTAATCGCTGATGTTCTTCACGTTCTCAAATCCGTGTATCTCCCGGCGGAAATAGTTGAATAGCTCATGAGCATCACCTTTTCCCAGATGCTCCACGATGGATGTGCAGGCAAAGATCTTGGCATGGACGAAATCAAAAAGGGTGTTATCCATATCAAAAAGAATGCCTTTTATTATAATTCACTCCTCCTTTTCAACTGTTCTTGCCTCAAATAAACAATACTTGGCGGGTATATATTTAATGTATCCCTTCAGGTAAACACAACAGAATGCGTCCTTTATAAGGCAGTTTTTATTATTGGCGTAAGAGGTTTGAGGAAATACCAATTGCTTTTGCAAATCCTTTACTGTTAGTTCATTCCTATACTAAACAGAAGGTAGAGACAGGTTTGTTTTTATTTCATCAGGTATAACTACTATTTGTACACGTCTTGACAACCTCAACCAACCGAATTTTCAGATGATGTGTACTGACCACTGAAGCACCTCTTGCAGGTGCTTCAAAAACCCGTTTGCTTTTAAAGGACCTTTTTTTTCAGCTTCATCCGGCTTTGTTCATACTTACTGTCATGTTCTTATACCGCCAGATATTTTTTTGCAAGGCTTTGCTTGTCCAGACCCTCCGACCTGTCCATATAGTATTGAAAAAGTTCCTCTCCCCATTGCAAGGCTCTTGGCCTGGAACTGACAATAATACGATTTGTGTATCTGCCATTTCTGTCCATGAGGGATAGGGAGAGTAGCCTGTCAGTGACTATGATACTCACTGGCCTGATATCCTCTCTATATATAAAAATGTGCGAGCTGCCGTTCTTAAAAAGAGCCTCTATCTCCTTTTCATAATCTTTCCTCATAGACAGGGACAAAGGATTCTCGCTGGGTAGATCCCCACTATCCCTGATCATGTCATCCTTCAGGATATCATACACCTGTTCGGTCATTATTACACTTACTTTGATTCCTTTTTCCAGATAACTGGAAAAAGGCAAAAAGTAGGAGGGATGATAAACAGAGATGAATGCTGATATTCTGCTGGAGCCGCTTATTCTTTTGAGTATCTCGTCCTGTTGCTCGAATATACTTGGGATGTTTGGCTCAAGAACCTCGGATTGTTCCAGTTCCCCTATTCTGTAAAGCAGTTCCCTGGGTATGGGGCTTAGGTCGTGGTCAGACCAATACTCAAGCTTCTCCTCATGCACATTGAGGCTCATCAGAAGGTTTTGCATGTTCTCGACAATAGCCTCTCCTGTCGGAGTAAGGGAATAGATATCGTTCTCATAGGTCAAAAGATTCCACTCAAGCAGTTTCTTGATCTGGGGAATCATGGATTTCCATGGAAAATCAAAATTCTCTCTTATCTCTTCTTTAGTTTTCCCACCTTCCTTTAAAAACAGCAAAAGGTCCTTCCTTTTCTCTGAAAGGAATATAGTGTCAAGTAAAGAACACCTCATTACAACCCCTCTTACCTATTTGCTTTATATGAATATAAACTATTCCGAAAGCTGCCTTCCAATAAGTTACCTTGTATCCTTTTTGTGCTGAAAGAAAGTTCAGTAGCATTAATGAGTAATTAGGTCTGCTAATGATAATATTGAGAATTATCTACATATTATGTCCTAATAAATAAAATAATATTACGTTATAAACTCCATATATAGTTGTTAACTTAACATTTTTAACTTATTTTTCAGAAACGTTTCAATCCATTTTCTTGCGAAGCTAATCTTTGATGAACAACTAATAAACGTCTCAGCAATCAGATTTTTCATATGGGCAAGATCTTTCACAAAATGACAGGAAATTATTCTTTTGACGCTCTTCCAGATGAATTCTATTGGATTCAAGTCTGGTGAATATGGAGGTAAATAGACCAATTCGATATCATTTGCCTGTGCATAATCCAATGTATCTTTTGCTCGATGTGATCTGAAATTGTCGAGAATGATTACAATTCTCTTTCCCATGTTACTGTTTTTGACAGCTGATAGAAACGAACATACATCCTCTTTAGTTGAATGTTCCTTGAAATCAATAACAGAATTACCATTCAGTGCATAAAACCCGAATGAATTTGCTTTTATCCGGGTTGTGTTTTTGAAGATAACAGGTTTATTGAAAGACCATAAACGAACTGTATTTGATGTTGTTTGGGGAGATGATTCATCAAGAAAGCCGATAACGCAACCATCATCGATTAACGGTAAGTTTTTTTTAAACGGTCTTCTGCATCTTCTGGTCTTCGATAATCATGTGTATAAGGTTTGGCATGATGCATGCCAAACTTTTTCAAGATTACTAATATTTGCTTAATGGTGTATTGAACTTTAAACTCATTATAAATGAGTTCTTGGACTTCTTTTGTAGACCAATCATCTCTTTCATGTAGCATGGCCTTTAGTTTTTCTTTTTGATAATCAGTGAGTTTGGAAGGGCAACCTCCTGAAAACCGGGGCTTCAATCCTTCATATCCATCTTGATTCCACCGTTCTTGCCATTGATATGCAACGGGTTTTGATATCCCTACAAGTTTAGCTGCTTCATCAACTGAAGCACCTTCATAACGGTGTTTAACAAAATACAAACGTTGTAGCACTCTTGTGTCTTTCTCTAACGACTTAATATGTTTAAGCAATTCCTCTGATGAAAGATGATGCTCTATCAGAATTTGTTCTGGTTTAGCCATGAAATATAGTTATACTTATTAAGTAATAAATGTTTGGTTAATAACTATAA
>NZ_JAUXNK010000040.1 GCF_030682845.1 Methanolobus sp.
CTGTTCAGGGCGATATCCCTCGCTTTGTTTCTTGAAAGGAGGGCTTCCCTTGCATTTGGATCCCTTCCACTTCGAATAACGATCTTCTGAAAATCAGATGGGCTCCTGATCATGATATTATTTTTCCGGAGATAGTCTACAAAAATTCCCTGATTACGCTCGTATTCCATCTGCTCTTTCTCAGTCAGCTCAACCACTATCTTTTGAAGCCTGAACGGGGATAAATGCGTCCCTGCAAGCTCTTTTACCTTTTTTTCAAATACCTTTCCACCAACAAGCCTGTTGACCTCACTGTGGGCTCCATCTTCTCTTTCATAGGTAGCTGTTAGGCCCATCCTGAAAGGTGAAGCAAACATCTCAGCTATTTGCCTGTAGCCTTCTGCAGGAAGATGATGGACTTCATCAAAGATCATGAGACCGAATTTGTTCCCCAGCCTGGCAGCATGGATATATGCAGAGTCGTATGTGGATACAGTTAAGGCTTTTATTTCCTGCTTTCCCCCACCAAGCATTCCCACATCGACTTTGAACTCCTCTTGCAATTTAGAACGCCACTGGTCAAGCAGGTCAAGAGTTGGAACTATCACTATTGTTGGTGTGTTCAGTAAGGAAATTGCGTTAATGCCCACAACAGTTTTACCACTCCCTGTTGGTAGTACGATGACCCCACGGTTGCTATTCTGGATCCATGCATCAATAGATTTTTGTTGATATCCTCTCAATTCTATTGTGCTCTTAAGTTCAGGACACGGCAGTAGATCAAGGACATTATCTGTATAGCTGATACCTGAATTTTTAAGGTAATCTGTAATATCTCGGTAATACAGAGCCATCGCTCTGAAGGTTTTTGAACGCTCATCCCATGAAGAATTTGGGATCCTGGCATCTCCCCGAATGACAATTGTACCTTGATTAAAGGAAAGTTCCATTATGGTTTAAAATTGAATAGGATATTAATAAGCATTGGGTATGCATCGTGAAAGTAATGTGATATCGTTAAACAAGAAAATAAGGTAATATCAATTGATACAGGAGCGGTAGATGAAAAAGGAGAAGGATAATTATTTTCCCTTCTTTGCTCCACAACATGATGAACGGCATTTACCATCTTGGTTAGTACTGGTTTTATCTGCACTTGATTTAATCTTTGATGCTGCTTCTGGTGTCATATTCTTTGTTGCCATCTTCATTTCTCCTTTTGTTTCTGGTCTCTCGTCCTATTCCATGTTGACCAGTTTTACTTGAGGTAGTGTACTCTTGAAATATAGTACACAAGATAATATAGTTGTAAAAGATATAAATGTGCTGGAGAGTTTAGAAGAGGAGAACAATTATCACCATGATACAGAATCAGGAGGATTTCAAGGAGGGTAATATAACCTCTGCACAATTGAGTGCAACGTTGAATCAAATCAAAAACAAGGTCCAATATAGCAAGAATTGAAATATTCACTGCAGAGTCCATATATAGTACAAACGTAGATATTATAGAGATCAAAGATGATTACCAGATTCACCGCTTACATCGAGAAAGATGTAGAAACAGGTTGCTACGTTGCGATTGTCCCGGGCATTCCCGGAGCTCATACCCAGGCTGATACACTGGATGAATTACATGTAAGGTTAAAGGAAGTGATCGAACTCTGCCTTGAAGAAATGGACCCTGAGGAAAAAGGATCAATACCTGAGTTTGTTGGTCTTCAGCAGATAGAGGTCACCGTATGAGCAGGCTACCGCTGGTAGATGCCAAAACTATGGAAAAGATATTGTATCGGCTTGGATTTGAAAAAACAAGGCAAAAGGGCAGTCATGCTTTTTACAGGCATACAGACGGCAGGACAACTACTGTTCCCTTCCATTCTAGCAAAGAGCTTGCCAGACCTCTGATAAGAGTTATTCTTAATGAGATCAATATTTCGATTGAAGAATATAATGAGCTGATCAGGAATGTTTGATCTTTTGGCTTTGTAGAAACCCTATGTAAATCGATATCAATAGGCTAAAATAGACAATTTTCATCTGAAACGACAAGTTCATGACGAACTTTACTCTTCGACTTGTCAGTAAATGGGAAATCAACTGTAACTACATTTCCTTTACTATGCACCTCTTTCAAACATTTACACCAACTTTTTCTCTCTCAACTTCTCAATCACAAGTTCAGTAGTTTCTTCGACCTGCTTCTCCCTGAGACTATTCTGCATTTTCGAATAATACTCCGCAATAAAGTCCGCCGCCTGGCTCTTGTTACAATCCTGCTCCCTCATCACCATGTGAAGCACTGCGGTCGTATTCTTGCTCACGGTTGCATAGAGTTTTGGTCTCATAATTACCTCGGTCTTGATTTGATAAGTGCTGACAAATCATGTTTCATGGCTCTTTGCGATAGTAGTATCTGGAAAACATAAGTAGTATGTCCACTTGGTCATCATGTACTATGATAGGGAATAAAATCAGCTCGTATGCAGAATCTATATGTCACTGCCACGGAATTAAAAAAGTGCATGTCGAAAAGATGTCGTTCATGCATGTGATGGGTGTATGGCAACGTTATAAAAAGATTATGGCAACAATTTTATTGGGAGCACATTTTGAGCGTTGACGGGGGATAATTATTTACACGATCTAGCATTCAACAAAAAAGGAGAGTATGGGTATAAATACCCTACAAGCATTTGACGTACTCGTCGTCGTGTACACAATTCAAACAGTTTGGTACACAATTATCTATGCAATTGTAGCAAATTGAAAGCCATCCCATACACAAAAAACATTCTTTGTTTCTGACTTCTCCAACGATTTCTTTTCCACAGTATGTGCAAGCTTGTTTCATGATAATTCTCCGCTACTTATTTCTAAATGCTTTTTTATTCCACTTCAATTTCGAACCCTCTGGGTCAGCTGCTACATTGTATATCGCTGCCATAATTATATGATAGATTAATAGTAAAACGATACTGGTAATAAGTAAGGGCGCCATTTATCTTGCCAGGCACCCAAGACGTATCCAATGGTGTTTTATGACGGTCTTTCTGAACTATTTACGAAGGGTAACACGTTACCCGGTACATACATGATTTATTTTATACTTAAATATAAGTGACATAATCTATATAGTTTTATATTTAATATATACTCATAACTGATTACATGTTAAAAGCCTTCTGAGTAAATCCGAGCACCTGTCTTCAATATTCCTTTCTAAAGAGCCTCCTATTTCTTTCAGATATATATGCCCTAGCCACATGCACCGCTTCAGGATCCTCAAGGACATCTTTGTTATCAGCATACTTCTGGCAGATGTAGTCGACTCCGGCACTTATCTTGCCGTCGCACTTGGCGGTTGATGCAAGGTTGATCACTGCTTTTGATCTCTTCGAGATGGTTGTGTTGAGGATGATACGGCGGGACATGGTTACCTCGATCTTGTTTTAATGAGTGCTGACATGTTCAATTTCTGTGGTCCATACCTTGATTTGCTAAGCTCGGACAACGCCCACACAAGTGCGTCCACCCTATCCGGACTACTGCCTTCTCCTGGAACCCAATCACACATCTGATCCTCTAGAGCGGGGAAGGAACCTACGTGATGGACCTTGCCCTGCTCATACAGGGCACTGATAGGCTCTGCCCTAGCCTGCTTCCCCCGGCTGGCCCGGACAGACCTGTAGGATACATTGGGGTCGATCGTCCGGAGAGTATATTCCACGAGCTCCCCTCCATTGTTCACTTCCCCGATGACCCGGTCGGCAGAGTGCTTGTAGTAAGCTGCGATGATCTCCTGAGCCCACTTCTTCGGTGTTGCATGGATGGTATAGTCACCCAGGACATAGTATTCTCCATGTTCATCCACAGCTGCAACAACTATGCCGGTATCATCTGAAGATTCGCTGGATGTGACCGCCGGATCCACACCAACCACGATGCGCAGAAGGCTAGGAACCTTTGATACCCTGGCATCTTCTATCATCTCCCGGGTCCAGAGTGCATCGGGGTTGTCGTCCAGGATCTCTGCGTTGAGCTCCTGTCTTCCCAGCCTGGTCCCTTCGTATCTGCTGATGATAACGTCGATGAAAGCTGGGGCCAGGTTGGACAGATTCTCGTATGTGGACCCTCTTGTCACGTGGGTACTGGAATCGTTCAAGAGGGTTTTCACGAGAGGAATCGGCCGGGGAGTTGTTGTGATAGCTGCCCTGGGATCATCTCCCAACCTTAAGCCGAACTGCAGCATGTCCCACGTCCTATCAGGATACTTCCAGGCTGCGATCTCGTCACACCAAGCAGTGTCATGCTGAGGTCCCCTCAACCTGTCCGGCTCCTCGGCACTGAAAAGCAAAGCCATCGCGCCGCTGGGCCATGTGAGCCTGCGTTTGGATGGCTCGTAGACTGGCTGGTTCCATGGAGGACAGACCGCCAGTATACCGGATTCTCCTTCCACCATAGTGTCCCTGGCATCAGCTGCAGTCGGTGCCACCATGGCAATCCTGCGAGCCTTGCCGGATTCTACCCTGTCACGGACCCATTCAGCCCCTACCATCGACTTTCCCCAACCTCTCCCAGCACATACCATCCAGTACCGCCAGCTTCCTTCCGGAGCGAGCTGGTTGGGCCGAGCCCAGAACTTCCAGTCATATTCCAGCATCGGGAGCTCATCATCACTGATATCACTCATGATCTTCTGGCGCTCTAATCCTGGCAGCGATGCTATTGATTCTGCTAACGATCCTCTCTCTTGTTTCATCGGTGTTGATCTCGACGTTGTTCTGGGTCATATTGATCTCAACTTCACGCCTGCCAAACTCAGCAGGACATGTGCGCTCAAGCCACCATGCTGCAGCCTGCCAAGAGTGACCCGCAGCCTTCTGGATGATGGCCACATTTCTGGCAATGGCCTCTGCCCTGGCTTTTTTTACATTGAGATAGAACTCACGGTGCTGCCCGGATGTTGCTCGTTCGCCAAGCTTCATCCAATCATAGTAGCTCGACGGAGAGATCCCCACGGCATCGCAGGCATGAACCACAGGAACCCCGGACCTGAGGAGCTTGATGAGCGGCTCGGATACTTCTGCCATTATTGTGCTGCCCTTTTTTCTTCCCATGTGTATGTCTCTCCATTGCGCTTCAGTTCACGGTTGCCGGTCAGATTGACATATCTTTGAATTATGACATCAGCATA
>NZ_JAUXNK010000042.1 GCF_030682845.1 Methanolobus sp.
CTGCTGTCCAGACTTAGCTACATCACCATTTAATCTAGGATTTTCAATACAATCTTTAATTTTATTAGTCAGCGAGTTTATATCTCCATATTTCACAATATATCCACAATTGGCTTCTTTGAATATTTCACTACATCCACATTCTTCAGTAACAATTGTCTGTGTATTGCACATTATTCCCTCAAATGGGACTAGGCCAAATATCTCATAATTTGAAGGATAAACTAAAACATCAGCATCCACATAAGCTTCTAATTTATCCCTTCCATAAAGAGAATCTATAAACAAAACTTCATCTTCAAGATTAAAATTACATGTTTGTTTCTTCAATATTGTTAAAAAACCATCATCTGGACCAACAATTACAAGTTTAGCATTATTCACTTCATGTCTCAAACTTGAAAATGCTTCTAGAAGTAAGTCAATACCCTTAATTTTGTTTAATCTTCCCAAATACAAAATTACTTTGTCGGCATCTTTCAATAAATATTTTCTTCTAAATGTCCCTTTTTTTGGTAAATCGCTATATTCTGAGATGTCAATTCCATTTGGGACGATCTCAATTTTACCTTTATCAATACCCATTTTCATTATTTGCTCTGCTTCAGTCCTAGTCAAGGCAATCAATTTGGAAGCATCATTCAATATTCTATTTCCAAAAATCCCATCAAAAATCTTCTTTAAACTCTGATTTTGGAAAAACGGTAAAACTGAACCATGGGGCTGTATCACATATGGAATATTATGTTTTTTAGCATAGTGGTGAACTATTATTGCAAGAAGCGACCTATGTTCATGAATGTGAATAATATCATAAGTTTGAATTTTTCTATTGAGTATAAATGGTAAATAATAGGGGATTGGAGGTATTTTCACAGGGAAATATTTTCTTAAATTTTCAAAATAATAAACATTCATGCCTTCTACATGTAGACATTTATTAGTTTCTACATTTATATTATTTAAACTGCGATTTGTTGTGAATATTGTTACTTCATGGCCATTAGTTGCTAAATATTTTGATATACTATAAGCGACTCTGGTCACTCCCCCAGCTTCGAAAGAAGGCTTAAAAAAATTAGTGACTTGTAATAATTTCATTTATATTCACCATTGAAATATATGCATATATTACGTCTAATGAATCCTGCATAACATTTTAAACAAAATGGAGTAACAAGCCAAAAACAACATTCAATGAATGGTAAAATTCCATATTTCTTAATTCTAGCAACATAACTGTTCAGATTACCAATTAAATATTCTTCTCCAATTTCTTCAAACCACCATTTGTTTGTGATTTTGTTATTAAAAAAAGGTTGAGATATATCAGAAACAAAATTCAATATATTCTTTTTAACATCATCTTTCGCAACTTTTGGTACAAAGTTCTCATCAATGACTACTGGAATTACTTCATAGCTTTGAATTCCATTTTCATCAAAATCAACTGAGAAAATAATAGAATCGCTTATTTTGCTCTGCGATAGTTTGGTGTCGAATTGGAAATTACCCAACGAATAAGCAATTAAGCCGTTCTTGTATTTTTCAATACCCTGAATAACATGAGGATGGTGGCCTAATATCAAAGTTGCACCAGTATCTATTAAACAATGTGCAAGATCAATTTGCTTTGGTGATGGATAAAAAACATTTTCGGTTCCCCAATGCAAAGAAACGACGACAAAGTTACATTTAGCTTTTAGGGATTTTATATCTGAAATAATTTGTTTTTCATTCAATTTAGATATACACAGCTCATTATTTTCCTTGAAACGTCCAATTGTATATCCCAGAAAACCTAACTTTATACCATTTTTCTCTAATATCAGAGATTTTGAGTTTGAGTTATTAGAATTCGTACCAATATAATTAAGATTATAATTTTCTAAAGTATTTAGTGTATTTTTAAGTCCTTCAATCCCTAAATCTAGTATATGATTATTTGCGATATTTAGAACATCAAAGTCAACATCTTTTAAATATTTCCCTTTTATTGGAGACGATTTAAGTACAACTGATTTTTTCGCTGGCTCCCCTTCATCTGAAAGAACTGTTTCTAAGTTTCCAAACAAAATATCTTTTTTTTCAAATATGGATGATACATTTCTAAATGGATGGCTATTATCTTTTATCTGTAAAGTGATGTCACCTACAGCTAGCAAAGTTACTTTTTTCATAAATACCCTTTATTCTGCTTTTACCATTTGAATTAAAAATCTGTGTTTTCCGCGTTTAGTTTTAGGAATCGAATCCACATAATTAAAAAAAACATCTATCTGGTTATGAGAGATGCTTTTAATTTTGCATGATATTTCCTTTTCATCATCAGCATTAAATTTCTCAGTCTTCACGATATTGAATACAAGTTCTCCTTTTTCCTCTTGGACTAACTGAAGTTCTTTTATATTGGAAAAAGCATTAAAATGTTGACCAAAAATCAATGCAGTAAGGGTAATTTTAGCTCCGTCTTTTGTTACTACAAAATCTTGGCTTCGTCCCTCTACTCTTTCAAGTAAAGGATATTCTCTTCCACATTCGCATTTTTTAGTGGATAATACTCCGATATCACCCATTTTATACCTGATCAAGGGCATCGCGTAATTATTAAATCCTGTTCCTACAATTTCCCCTGTTCCTGAACTAATTACTTTTCCATTCTCATCTATCAATTCAGTGATTCCATATTCTGGGAATATATGATAGTTGTTGCTAACTTCACATTCACCTGCCAGGACAACTTTTTCAGTTAATCCGTACCAGCTATATACCCGTGTGTTAAAAGTATCCTCAAGTACTTTCCTCTGCGTTGGGAATAAGTTTTCAGATCCACATAATATTGCTTTTGGATTGACTGCGTTTTGAATATTCATTTCATTCATGTTCATAGCCAGAAGAGATATTGAAGACGGATAGGCTTGAATGAATTTTGGATTGTATTCTTTTAGTTTTTTGACATAATCAGGAGTATTCTGATTATTTATGTCGTATGATGAGAAGAGCATCCATCTTCCAAATAACTGAGATTTCCAGAACGTATTGTCCTGAACTGGAACCTTATAGCCTCTGAAAATTGCACATTTATCACGGAATCTGTAACCTACTCTGTCCCATTGGGTTTTCATGAAAGCCCATTCTTTGGCATCTGTAACACCGCGTTCAAGATACAGTTCAAGCGGAGTGCCCGATGAGCCACCAGTAGTAACATGCTGAAACTGATTTGGGGAATAATTTTTGGCACAGAGATCGTTGAAGTTTGCACGTACCATATCTCTGGTTAGGAAGGGCAATTGCTGCAAATCTTTAAGTTCCTGAATGTCTTTTGGCTTCAGTCCTCTTTCGTCAAAGACTCTTGTGTAATAAGGTACATTTGTGTAGGCATGATCAAGCAATTTGGCCAGTTGTTCAAGTTGATATTCTTCTAATTGATAAGCACTCCACCATTGTGATTTCTTTAAAAGATCGTATGTTTTCTTATAAGTAAGGCTGTTTCTTACTAGAATATTAAATGCCTGGGATGCCATCCCGTTTGAAAAGATATTTGTTTTTCTTAGCATTTTTACAGCCCTGATTAAGATTACAATTTTGAAAGATTCCCTGTTTGAATGGATTCCACTGCTTTAAGAGTTGCAATCGTGGTCTTAATGTTAGATTCAATTTCCACATTTTCAGTGTGCTTTATACTTTCAAAGAACATCTCAAGCTCACTCTTATGTCCTTTCTCTGTAGCCAGTTTCTTAGCGATCTTGGTCCTCTTTCCGCCTCTTACAAGTTCAAGATTTTTGAAATCAGTGATAACCCCCACCATACCGTCTGCAAAGAATTCGGCGTGTTCTTTTGAGACAGAACTGTCGCCGTGGGTTGTGTAGATGATGGTTCCGATGGAGCCATCCTCAAATGAGAGAGTGATCGATACGTTCTCGCTGTCCTCGGGACTGTTCACTGCGGTTTCGATCTTCTTTGCAAATACTTCTGTGGGGGATGAGCCGATGATATATTGCAGGAAATCGATGAAATGGCAGCATTCTGTGATTATACGGCCACCGCCTTCGGAGGGGTCGTATATCCAGTGGTTTTGTGGGATGGACTCGGCGTTCACGCGGTAGATGGCTACCATGGGCTGGCTGCGGCTTTTGAAAAAGTCCCTGAGCTTCATGCCAAGCTCGGAGTATCGCCTGTTGAATCCGGTCATGAGCAGGCCGCCGTGTTCTTTCCATGTGGATTCTATTGCCTGCAATTCCTCTTCATTGATGGCAAGAGGCTTTTCAACAAGCACATTCTTCTTGTTCTTTAGAGCTTCAATAACGAGGGGTGCATGAAGGCTGTTGCGGGTGGCAATTATCACGCAGTTTATCTCCGGGTCGGACATGATCTTCTGATGGTCGGATGTGCAGTACTCGAAACCATATTGTTTGGCGACTGACTCCGAGCTTATCCCGCTGGCTGCTGCAAGACCTCGTAATCTTATGTCTTTGATCTTCGCGAGGTTTGGGAGGAGCGTGCTGGTCGCAAAAATGCCGGCACCTATGACACCCACAACAGGCATATCAACCTTCTGTGCAGGCTGCGAAGCTTTTAATTCGACCTTATCCTCGATTTTCTTATTGACATCATACTCAAGCAGTATTCCAAGATATGGCTGCCTGGTATTGATCACCTCATAAGCCTCTGGTGCTTTCTCAATTGGGAATTCGTGGGTGATGATCTTCTCCATGGAAAGATTACCCATGGAGAGCAGGTCTGCAAAGGCTTCCATGTTACGGTTCTCTGTCCATCTGACATAACTGGCCGGGTAATCCTGACCAAACTCCTCGTAGGTACGGTCATACCTGCCGGGACCGTATGATCTTGAAACACGCAGCTCTATCTCTTTATTATAGTAATCCTCACGGGGTATGTCCATACCCACAAGGCCGACTATGACGACCTTTCCTCTTTCCCTTGTGACCTTGCCTGCAAATTCCACAGGGTCATTGGATCTTGTAGCTGCTGCAATTATCGTTGAGTCTGCACCTATTCCTCTTGTGAACTGGAAAATGCTGTCCTCAAGTCCTGGTGAGTTCCTGGAAACTGCAATATCTGCCCCGAGAGCCTTTGCAAGCTTGACCTTGGATTCATCAAGGTCCACACCAAACACCCTACATCCGGACGCTTTCAGGATCTGCACTGTAATGAGCCCAACAAGGCCAAGGCCAATGACCACGACATTCTCACCGACCCGTACATCTGCATTCCTCACACCCTGCAGCGCAATTGCACCGACTGTTGTAAAAGAGGCATCCCTGAAATTGACATTATCTGATACCTTAACACACAGGTTCTTTGGAATGAATACCACATCAGCATGGTTTGCATAACCTGCCCCTGCACATGCAACGCGATCACCGATTTTGAAGTCTGTCACATCTTCGCTTACAGCGATCACAGTCCCGGCACTGCTGTAGCCCATAGGTTCCCTTTTCTCAAGCCTGCCCATGGCCTGCTGGAAAGCAGATATCGGACCGTCCCTCTTGGCCTTATCAATGACCTTCTTTGCAAGGTCCGGTCTTTCACGGGCCTTACCTAAAAGGGATTTTTCAGCAAGTCCCACGAGACCGGATTCTGTGCCTGCACTGATCACAGAATAATGATTCCTGACAAGAACACCACCGCTCTTTAATGTAGGTGCTGGCACCTCTTCTACTGTAAGATCACCGTTTTTGAGATTAAGAACAACCTGTTTCATGAAGCCATCACCATATCATAATTAAATTTAGAGATCGAATAACTCAAGCAGTCCAGAACCTCGGAGGTCATAAAAAGGTCCGGGAAATTGTTGTCGGGTTCAACAGTGGATGCCTCTATTCCCATCGTGGAGGCCAGGAGATCGAACAACCTGGGATTCACACCATTGGAGAACCTGCGCCTTGCAAATTGTCGGTACACACCGTAACCGAACCTGAAGCACCTGTGCTTAAGAGGATAATCGCCAATTCCGGCAGTCTTTGCAGCAGTGAGCACAGAGGACGGGAAGCTCCACATAGATGCACTTTCCCATCTGTTGACAATTCCGTTAACATTCTGTTCCAGAATAGCCAGTGCTTTGTCAGCATTTTCTGTATATTTGCTGTCCCACCTACCAGCATAAAGGAAACAGGGAACAGCGAATGCATAGGCACCGCTCAGGCAATAGGCGAACATCAAACCGCTTTTTGACCAGTTAAACCTTCCATCGGGCAATTGTGTCGATGCAAGCCAGTCTACACCTTTACGGATAAAAGGATCAAAGTCCTCGGTTTCCAGAGCATCAATGATCTTGAGTAAATAATAGAGGGTCACACCCTGATAATGGATGCATGGTATCTGCATATCATAGTGATAATTGCCTCTATTTTCATTAGTATAAGGAAAAGCGCCATTTTCAAACTGATGTTTGCAGATATGATCTGCCGTTTTTCTTGCAACATCAAGACACTCACTGTCCGAGAAGACCTTGCCATATTTTGCAAGGAATGCTCCGCAGGTAGCATCAACATTCAGGTGGTCGGCAACATATACCGAGGATTTCCTGAAATAGCCGGGAGATATCTCGTTCTTGATCACATAGTCCTTTGCAAGGTGGATAGATGGTTCTATATCCTTGTTACCGCTTCTCACAAAACCATCCAGCAAAGCCTCGCCAACAATGGCTGTTATCAACGCAGAAGGATGGTCATATTTCACGTGTATCTCATTCCACGATCCATCAACAGCCTGCTTTGAAATAAGCTGTCTTAGCAGTTTTTCAATTATCTCCGGGTGATAGCATCCATCTTTATCGTTTACTCTTAGCATGGCCTTGACACACTCGGCATTGACCCTGTTCCTTTTAATGTCATAGACCGGATCTACAGTGTAGGCCACATCATTATCTATCCTTAAATTGGGAAGAATGCCATTTGCAATAATGCCAGCTACGATCATTTGTATTCGCTCACTCTGATCCTGCATAACTGACACCTGCGATCTTGTCTGCATTTGTTTTTCTTGAAGTGATATCACAGATATTATCCTTCAAGTTCAAAGCTATCTGTTTTCTGCTGTAATGCCTCTCGACAAAAACCCGTCCCGTTTTTCCCATCCTGTCCATCCTCTCACGGTCTGACAGCATACTCAATATCGTTTCAGCAAAAGAGTCCGGGGAATTATCAGAAATGATGCCTCCTCCTGAAGATTCTGCCAGTTTGCGTATCTCTCCTTCACCTGAACCAACAAAGGGAATTCCACAGGCCATGTACTCATAGGCTTTGGTAGGCACAGCGTATTCAAGGGTCTTCAACTTTTTCAGAGGCGCAATACCGATAAGGGATTCCGATATCATCCGTGGTACCTCTTCCCTTGGCACAAGACCGGGGAAGAACACAAGATCCTCAAGGCCATTGTCAGCAACAATTCCCTGCAATTCGTTCTTTATATCTCCGTCACCCGCTATGATGAACTTCAAAGGATACGACTCATTTATCTGTTTCATTGCAAGGATCACGTTCTCAAGGTCCTGAGCATGACCTATATTACCTGCATAGATGACCTGGTTCTTTTTCTCAACCTGCAGAGGATAGAAAAAGTCTGTATCTACACCGTTGGAAACCACTTTTACTTTAAGAGGACTGATACTATCATAGGTCCTCACAATATCTTCGCCCAACTCCTGCGTAGTCACACTTATCATATCAGCCCTTGAATAACAAGCTTGTTCATACATCCGGCTTATCTTTTCAAAGAAACTCCCTTCTTTAAGAAAACCCAATGAGATAGAAGCATTGATCCACAGGTCACGAACATCCATAACCCATTTTTTCTTGAATAGTATCTTTGAAGAAAGACCCGCAAAACCTGTGAATATGGGGGGTGCAGATGTCATGATCACATCATATTTCTTATAGTTGAAAGCTGACCATAGCACGGCATGGAAAGGAAATGATAGATAATATGCCATCCTCTCGACGAAACCCGGATCTTTTGAACACGGCTGCCACGAAAGGAGATTAATAAGTTGTACACCATTAAGCATGCTTTTTTCAGAAATGCTCCACTTTTTCCCAAAGGACCCTGGAGGAAAACAGGGGTGAGGTGCTAGAACAATAACATCACAGTTATCTTTTGACAAATATTTTGTCATATCCGAGATACGGGACGAGTTACCTGATCTTTCAGGAGGGAAATGCTGTGAAACTACTAGTATTCTTAATGTCCCTTCGGACCTTTCATGAATGTTCACTCTTCTCCCCCCGTCAATTTATCTTTTTAAAATCGTTAACAAGAAGTGCCACTGAATTCAATATCATCCCCGTGAACATCCCAAAACTACCCACAAGAACAAATGTCATCGCAAGCATTGCCTTCCCCACCCAGAAGCCATTACCAGCGTTGTAGCCGTACACTGTCCAGAACCCAAGAACCAGACCAATAAATACAAAGACCAGCCCAGGCACCCCAAAATACAAGAGCGGATGCTTCCTTTCGAACTGATTGATGATAGACCCCAACACGTTCATCCCATGCTTGACAGGATTGAACGTGGACCCTTCCACATCATATCTGCAGGTGATGGGCACTTCGATGATATTGAAACCGGCGGCGGTTGCATCGTAGATCATCTCTGACTCCACGCCCATGCCGTTGTTGTTGAACTTGAAGGCAGAAAAAGTCTCTTTAGAAAAGGCACGGAAGCCGCTCTGGGAGTCGTTCAGTTTTACATTGGCGGTCATGTTGGTGGCGTGTGTTAATATTTCCTGGCCCAGGCGTCTATAATTTGGGACCTTGATAATGTGGCCTTTGAGGAACCTTGCGCCGTTGACCATGTCGGCTTTCTTCCAGAGTATAGGCTCGATAATCCTGGGAATCTCGTCGGGGTTGTGCTGGCCGTCGCCATCCAGGGTCACCAGGATGTCCACCTGCTTTGTCATAGCCCACTCAAAAGCGGTGCGAAGCGCCATGCCTTTGCCGGCATTCTTCTCGTGGCGCAGTACCGTGGCTCCCATGATCTCGGCTACACGGCAGGTATTGTCGGTGCTGCCGTCATCGATAACAAGAACTTCGTCCACATGCTGTCTTGCCCTTGCAATAACGCTGCCTATGGCTATCTCCTCGTTGAATGCAGGAATTGCAGCTACTATTGTCATTTTTCGACCACCATTTTTAATTTTTACCTGTAGTTGTCAATGCATATCTGCTCCCACGCAGGGTTTTGCAAACAATGCACACAAACTCTACAAATAACCAACCGAAGTACAAATAAGACTCTTCACATATAAAACTTTCGAAGTTTGGCTGAAAGTTCACAACTGTGCAAATAAATTTTTTATGAATGTTATTTGATGAAACTATTTAGACATACAATTGTGGGAAATAAAATTATGTGAAAAGGAAGACAATGTCAGCAGGTAAAATTTAAAAGTGGCAGTTCTCTTACTCAGTTGCGAGAGACCTCAAAAAAAGTATCACATCCTTTTTAAGATATCCCTAATATTATGAGTACAAATGCTCCCCTTCGCACACATAGGAATAGCCATTGCACTTTTCTACATCGCAAGCCTGGCCTTCCCTAAGGTCCGCCCTCATATCGACTACAGGTATGTAATCGTGGGCTCCATGCTTCCTGACATCATCGACAAGACGGTTGGCATGATACTCTTTGCAGATACCTTCGCCAACGGGAGGATCTTTGCACATGCACTGCTCTTTGTTGTGGTGCTGGGAGCGGCAGGGTACTATTTCTATACCCGAAAAGGCGACCACAGGTTGCTCACTCTGGCAGCAGGGAGCCTGATACATCAGCTGCTTGACAGCATGTGGAAGACCCCTGTGACCTTCCTGTGGCCCTTGTTGGGATGGGAGTTCAAAAGACTGGAAGAGTACGGCTCCTTCTGGCAGTTTCTGCAGGGAGTCTACGGACATCTTGGGGACATCGGGAATCCTCAAATGCTTTCCCTCTTCATGACCGAGCTCCTGGGGCTTGCGGTAATAATGGTCTTTGGGGTCGGTTATCTGAGGAAGAAGATCAGGTAGCAAAAGATCAGTTGTTAAGTCTGTTAGGTCTTTGGACAGACAATTTTATATAAGTTGTAGTCAGAAATTTGATGTATAACTTGTCTCATAATGCAATGTATTGAGCGTATAGACATCGTACTGGGTGCAGTAAGCCCGCTCCGGGCATGTAATCCTTTTTTGTAATGTAATCGTCTCGTTTTGATAGCTCTCAATGCTGCCGAAGAAAAATAAGGCAACATATGGAGGAGAGAAAAGTAAAGGACAGGATATGTAAAAAGCAAAGCTTTTATTCGGTCTGTCATTTTTTAAAACCTTCAGGCATGTCGGGCTATACGAGCATCTCATGCTTTTTGGCGGCTGCGTCCAGCTCGTCCCGGAAGGCGGAATAATCCTGGTATCCGAAGTAGAGCATCCTGTACTTGCCGCAGTACATGCCTCCTCCGTCCTGTGTGCATGTGAAAGCATCGCTGCTGGCGTACTCACACTCATGGTAGTATCTGCACATCATGCCTGTATCCCATGTATAGTATCTGTATTATAATATAATATTAACTCCATGTTATGCCGTCCCTGTGCATGTAGCCAAGAGGTGCAGCAAGGTAATATTGAAAGAGGAACGACGCAACCGCCACGCTGCAGGAGGCACGGTCCGCCATCACTGTAAAACAGATTTCACCGCCGCACAGGAGCATTGAGCATTTGCTATCCGGTAAACAGAGTTAAAGAAGGAAACGATACCGTTCACGAACAGTTGACGACGCTACAGAATCCAGATTCCCGTTTACTTAACTCAGCCATTAACGGCCCTTTATATAGTTTTTTAACAAACCTTAAATATGCCCAACGAACCTCTATATAAGGGATAAGAAAACTCTTACAGGCTTCAGGTTATGCCCTAGGATAAGTGGTGATGGTAAATATGTTGGTTACTATATTTCCAAAAAGTTTTCTTTTCGGGGGTATCCGCCCCTGAAGCTGGCCATCGTCCTGGGCACCCGCCCGGAGATAATCACGATGTGTCCCGTGATTCGTGAATGCGAGAGTCGCGGGCTGGGTTTCTATATACTGCATACGGGGCAGCATTATTCCTTCGAGATGGACCGCGTGTTCTTTGAGGAGTTAAAGCTGCCAGCTCCAAAGTATAACATGGACGTGGGCTCGGGGTTGCACGGCGAGCAGACCGGCAAGATGCTGGCTGGCATTGAACGGGTGCTTCTGGAAGATACACCAGATGTCGTGCTGGTGCAGGGCGATACCAACACCGTGCTGGCCGGCGCGTTAGCCGCCTCTAAGCTGCATATCAAAGTGGGACACATCGAAGCAGGCCTGCGAAGCTTTGACAGGACCATGCCCGAGGAGACGAACCGCATCGTTGCCGACCACATTTCAGATTATCTTTTTGCACCCACCGAGAACTCAAAGAAATATTTACTTGCTGAGGGCATTCCTGAGGAGAGGATCTTCGTTACTGGCAATACTGTCGCGGACGCCGTGTACCAGAACCTGGAGATCTCAAAGCAAAGCAGGAAGACATTGGAACGTTTCGTCCTTAAGGAAGGGGGTTACTTCCTTACAACGGTTCACGGGGCAGAAAACACTGACAAAAAGGAACGTCTTGCAGGCATACTTGCAGGCTTTGAGCAAATATATGCAGAATTCAGCCTGCCAATTATCTTCCCAGCCCACCCGAGAACCGTGAAGATGATACGGGAATTCGGCCTTCAGGTTCCCGAGGGCCCGCAGGTCATTGATCCCGTGGGCTACCTCGATTTCCTGCAGCTGGAAGGCTCTGCAAAGCTGATACTCACAGATAGCGGAGGCCTTCAGGAGGAAGCCTGTATCCTGGGTGTGCCGTGCGTTACGCTGAGGGATAATACGGAGCGTCCGGAGACAGTTGAGGTGGGGGCGAATGTGGTGTGTGGTGATAAGAGCGTTATCGGGTGTGTAAAACAGATGATGCAGGTTGGAAAGGGGTGGAAGAATCCTTATGAGGATGCGGGGGAGAGAATATTTTATGCAATATAACAGTATAGACTCAATTATCGAGATATGATTTTTTTTTAAATATAAAATTTTACTATATTTTTACGCATTGTGTGAGAACTCAACAAAAAGTTATGGAGTTCAATGTTAAATGATAGATATTATAAAAAAATATTATAAAGAACCGTTATATCGCAACTCCATCGTCCTTATACTGAACTCAGCCTTCGGCTCACTCTTTGGACTTCTGTTCTGGATCGTAGCTGCTCGTACAGTATCTTCTGAAGACATCGGACTTGCAACAGCGGCGATATCAGCTGCAGCACTTATCCTGGCACTCTCAATGTTTGGATTGGACCAGGGACTTGTAAGATATCTACCCGAAGTAAAGGAGAAAAACAGTTTCTATAGTTCAATTGTCATACTGACTCTTGCATTTTCCTTAACTATAAGTGGAGTATTCCTAATAGGTATTAATGTCTTTTCACCTGTACTTTCGTTCATTAGAGAGAGTTGGTTTTTACTTGCATTCCTCGCATATATTTTTGTAACTTCTATACATTCCATACAAAATATAGCGTTTATTGCTATCCGGAGAGCAGATTTGAGTATGACGCTTAATCTGTTGCTCGGAATGCGTGTTCCTGCACTCCTTTTTCTTGCTCCTTTCGGAGTTATTGGCGTGTTTTCTGCATTTGGAGTAGCTTATTTAGTTACATTATTAGTAGGCCTTTTTATATTGTATAGATATGGGCTATCAATTACAAGAAACTTTGATATCACATCAATTAAAAAGATACTAAAATTCTCCTTAGGGAATTATTCAGCAGGCATATTCAGTATGGCACCTGTAACAATAATTCCAATCATGATTTTGAATACCATTGGTGCTAAAGAAGGAGCGTACTTTTATATAGCTTATTCAATTGCTTCACTTCTTTTCGTTATTCCTACTGCTGTTTCAACATCTCTTTTCGTAGAGGGATCTCATAATCTCCCCTTGAAAGAGAATGTCTTAAAATCAGTTAAATTAATTTTCATACTTTTAATTCCTGCACTTATAATTATTTTCCTTTTTGGAGATAAGATACTTCTATTATTTAGTAGAGAATATTCTGATAAATCATTCGAGATGCTTCAGTTACTTGCTATTTCAAGTATTTTTTCAGCTGTGATTTCAATCTATATTTCTATCAAGAAAATACAGAAAGATGTCAGTATGGTCAATTATGTGAATTTCGTGCTCTCAATATTGATAATTGGAATTGGATATGCAGCTCTTTTGAAATATGGATTATTAGGAGTGGGGTATGCATGGTTAGGAGCTAATGCACTAATATGTGCAATGTTAGTGGGATTGATAAAGTTTAAAGAAAAATGGCTTTAGAGATGGAGCATTTATATGTGCCAGGTTGAGTTTAAATGTTGTTCTATAGTACTCCAGTTTTGCTGTAAATTTCTAGAACCTACATAAGTCCTTAATCTTCCATAGAACCTGTTTCGAAACTTCTTTTTCTCTCTTTATTGGACATATGAAACAATTGGATGGCTTTCATACATGTTGTTTATTTTCAACAAGAAAGATACTAAGTGTATATAAATGGAGTTTTGAAACAATCTCATTGAGAACTTATCATCATGGTAAGCGGAATCCCGAAGTGATTCCATAATCCTGTTCCATACACCTTCCTATGACTACCTTCTCAACCTTCTCCATGGTGTAATACCAGAACCATAACACGGTGGCAGATCTTGCCACCTGCAACCTGTAGCCAAGACAAAGAGAATGCCATTGATGACCGTACGGTCATCAACTCTCTCTGTCGGGTAAGTCGGGAGGATTGCTCCTCCTTTCTCCCCTAAGAACGGTGCGTGAAGGTTTCCCTTCACACCGCTCAAGCATCTCATAACCTTTTCAGGCAGCGGTTATTTTCGGATTGTTGGCATGATATTGTCTATGAC